>CATXYA010000096.1 GCA_958403605.1 uncultured Oscillospiraceae bacterium | reverse complement strand
ACATGTTTGAGACCCTGTTCATGCGCTTTGCCGTCTTCAACGTGGCGGATTGTTTTGTATGCGTGGGCGTGGGGCTGCTGCTGTTGGCCGTGCTGCTGGAAGAGCGCAGGAAAAAACAGGCGGGCGGAGAGCAGGCGGATGGAAACGCTTGAATACCGGGCCCAGCCCGGCGACGGGGGCCAGCGCGCGGATAAGCTGCTGGCCGCGGTGTTTCCCCAGCTGACGCGCAGTTATTTACAGCAGCTGATGGAGCAGGGCTGCGTGGCCTGCGGCGGCAAGCCGCTGGCGAAAAACAGCCGCATCGTGCCCGGCGCCGCTTACCAGGTGCAGGTGCCGGACGCGGTGGAGGTCGCCATCGTGCCGCAGGACATCCCCTTGGACATTGTTTACGAGGATGACGCGCTCTTGGTGGTCAACAAACCCAAGGGCATGGTGGTGCATCCGGCGGCGGGCAACCCCGACGGAACACTGGTGAACGCGCTGCTGCACCACTGCCGCGGCAACCTTTCCGGCATCAACGGCGAGGTGCGGCCCGGTATCGTGCACCGCATCGACAAGGACACCAGCGGCCTCTTGGTGGTGGCGAAGGACAATGAGACCCATTTGGCGCTGAGCGAACAGTTTGCGGTGCACAGCATCACCCGGGTCTATCACACCGTGGTGTACGGCGGCTTTTCCGTGGAGGAGGGCTTTGTGGAATCCCAGTTGGGACGCCACCCGGTGGACCGCAAAAAAATGGCGGTGGTGCGCGAAAACGGAAGATATGCCTACACGTCGTACCGGGTGGAGGAGCGGTTCCAGGGCTTCACCCATTTGTCGGTGCGGCTGAAAACGGGCCGCACGCACCAGATCCGCGTCCACATGGCCAGCATCGGCCATCCGGTGGCGGGCGACCCCGTTTATGGGCCGCAGAAGGTCCTGCGGCAGCTGGAAGGGCAGTGCCTGCACGCGAAAACACTGGGCTTTGTCCATCCAAAAACCGGGCAGTACGTGGAATTCGATTCACCCTTGCCCGCGTACTTCACAGCATTTCTGGCGAGTTTGAAACCATGACGGGGGAGAGACAGCGGACATGATCCGATCCTTGGAAGACGTACTGGTCGTCTCCGATATCGATAATACCCTGGTGTGCGCGGACGGCACGGTGCCCGGGGTGAACGAGGCCACCATTGAACTGTTCTGCGAATTGGGCGGAAAATTCACCCTGGCAACCGGGCGCACGGTGGAATCGGTGCGCCATCATTTGAATCACATCCGCCTCAGCGCGCCCGCCATCACCTACGGCGGCGCGGTGATCTATGATTTCCAGCATGATATCCGCATCAAAAACGCGGTGCTGCCTCAGGAGAGCGCCCGCCGGGCGCTGGAGGACATCTGCAATGCGTTTCCGGGCATCGGTGTGGAGCTGATGACGGCGGACGGGCATATCTATGTCCACCAAAGCAATGAATACACCCATCAGCATGCGGTACAGGAGCGGCTGATCTACACCATGCGGCCGCTGGAAGATATCCAGGCCCGGTGGAACAAGGTCATGTTTGCGGCGGATGAGCCCACGCTGAAGCGCCTGCGCGATTTTTGCGCGGGAAAACATTACGCGGGGGTCTATTTTATCCCCACCGGGAAATATTATTTCGATATGATGCCGGAGGGCGTGACCAAGGGTGCGGCCCTGCAGGAGCTGTGCGATTACTTAAAGATTCCCTTGGAAAACACCATCGTGGTGGGCGATTATTACAACGACATCGAGATGATGGAGCGGGCCGGCCATGCCGTGGCCATGGGCAACGCGCCCGTCGCCGTGCAGATGGCGGCGCAGAATGTGACGGGCGGCTGCGAGGAAGGCGGCTTGGCCCAGGTGTTGTATGGTTTGCTGCGCCGGTACGGCGCACAGGAGCAGGCGGATGAAGCGCAAGTACTGCCGGTTTGACCGCGCGCTGTGCGCGGCCTTGGCGGCGCTGGTGCTGCTGGCGCTGCTGACGGCGGCGCCGTGGACACGGCAGCCCCCCGCCGGGCAAACGCCTTTTCCCCAGGCCGCCCAGGACCGCATCGACCTCAACACCGCCCCGGCGGCGGAATTGCAGTGCCTGCCCGGAATCGGAGAAAAACGGGCGCAGGCCATTGTGGCGTTCCGCGCGGAAAACGGTCCTTTCCAATCGGCGGAAGAACTGCAGAAGGTCAAGGGCATCTCCCAGGCAATTGCGCGCGCCGCCGCGCCTTATGTGACGGTGCGCTGAAAAAAGAGGAGTCAGTTATGGAGGAACAGATCGGCGACAAGGACATTTTCATCAACCGGGAATTGAGCTGGCTGGATTTCAACCGCCGGGTACTGGAGCTGTCGCGGGAAAAGGAGCTGCCGGTGGGCGAACGGCTGAAATTCGCCTCCATCTACGGCAGCAACCTGGACGAATTTTTCATGGTGCGAGTGGGGTCGCTCTACGACCGCACGCTGCTGAAAGAGACGGCCAAGGACAACAAGACCGGCTGGACACCCGCGCAGCAGCTGGATGCCATTATGCCCAAGGTGCGGGACTTACAGCAGGTGTGCGACAAAAGCGTGGCGAAGCTGTACGAGACCTTGGCCGAGTGCGGTTACGAAAAGGTGTCCTTCGACAAGCTGAACAAAAAGCAGGAACAATTCTGGAAAAAGTATTTTTTGCAGGAGGTGTACCCGCTGCTCTCCCCGCAGATCGTGGATCGGCGGCACCCGTTCCCGTTTTTGCGCAATAATGAAACGTATATCGGCGCCATGATCCGGGAGAAGGTGGGGGCGCCCATGTCCTTCGGCTTGGTGCCGGTGAGCAACCAGTTCCAGCGCACGATTTTTGTGCCGCGGGAAAAGGGCATCGGCTTTGCCCTGGTGGAAGAGCTGATGGCACATTTTGCGGGTATGATCTTCGGCAAACACGCGCTGCAGGGGCGCTGCATCTTCCGCATCACCCGCAACGCGGACATCACGGTGGAAGAAGGCATGTTCGATCATGACGTGGATTACCGCGTCATCATGAGCGATCTTTTGAAAAAGCGGCGCAAACTGGCGCCCGTGCGCCTGCAGATCTCGCCCAAGGCTCCGGCGGAGCTGGTCAGCTTTTTGTGCGGCAAGCTGCTGCTGCCGGAAAAACAGGTGTTTGAGCAGACGGCGCCGCTGGACCTCTCCTTCGGCTTCAAGCTGGCGGCCCGTATGGCGCAGGACGGCCATTCAGAGTGGTTTTATCCCGTGCGGAGGCCCATGCTGCCCCCCGCGGGGTTCGAGCTGCGCAAGGTGGTGGAAACGCAGGACGTGCTGCTGGCCTACCCGTACCAAAGCATGCGTCCTTTTATCCAACTGCTGCGGGACGCCGCCGAGGACCCCGACGTCCTCTCTATCAAAATGACGCTGTACCGGGTGGCCCATGAATCCAAGATCATTGAAGCGCTGCTCTCCGCCGCGGAAAACGGCAAAGAGGTCGTGGTGATCGTGGAGCTGCGCGCCCGCTTCGACGAGCAGAACAACATCGATTATTCCCGCCAGCTGGAAGAGGCGGGCTGCACGGTGATCTACGGGTTCGAAAATTATAAAGTCCACTCCAAGCTGACGCTCATCACCAAAAAGCAGGAAGGCAAGCTGCGCTATCTCTCCCAGATCGGCACCGGCAACTACAACGAGAAGACCAGCGAGCAGTACACCGACCTGTCCTTCCTCACCACAGACCCCACCGTGGGCATGGAGCTGGCGAAGGTGTTCCACAACCTGGCTATGGAACAGCTGACAGAGGACACGGAGCATCTGCTGGTGGCCCCGCTGCGCTTCAAGACGCTGATGCTCAAGGAGCTGGACCGGGAGATCGAGCAAAAGCAGATGGGTCACGAGGGCCGCGTCCTGTTGAAGTGCAATTCCATCAGCGATGTGGATATCATTGAAAAGATCCGGGACGCCTCGCGGGCCGGCGTGCGTGTGGATATGATCGTGCGCGGCATCTGCTGCATCAAGGCGGGTGTTCCCGGCGAGACGGAAAACGTCCATATCCGCAGCATCGTGGGGCGGTATCTGGAACATTCGCGCATCTACGCCTTCGGCGTGGGAGACGATGCCCGTGTGTATATCGCCTCCGGCGACTTCCTCACCCGCAACACCCAGCGCCGGGTGGAAGTGGGCGTGCGGGTGCGGGAGCGGCGCCTGGCGGCAGAATTATTGGAGATGCTGCAGTTCCAGCTGCGCGACAATGTGAACGCCCACGAAATGCAGCCCGACGGCAGCTACCGCAAGGTGCGTCCAGTGGCGGACGAGGCGCGTGTCGACAGCCAGGCGGGCATGTACGCGCGGTTGGAAAACGCGTGGCCGGTGGTGCCGCGCAAAGCGCCGGAACCCGCCCGCCGTCCCGTGGCGAAACGCCCGCCTGTGCGCCCGGTGCAGCGCGCGCCCATCGCGCCCCGCAAACGCACCGCCCCCGAAACAAAGCACCCGCAAAGCCTGCTGCTTAAGACCCTGCGGGAGATCCTGCACAAATAAAAAGGACCGGTTTGGAAAGCGCCGCGCAGATCACAAGATCTGCGCGGCGCTTTGACATTGATCTCCCATGGCTTGCGCCGGCTGCGCTGCCGCAGAAGGTTTTGCGGGCAAGGCTCAACCAGGCACCTTGACGGCGGTCAGTTCCTTGTGCAGGAAGATGGCCATCACCCCGGCAATCACGGCGGAGAGGGCGTCGGCGATCGGCTGCGCATAAAGGACCCCGGAAAGCCCCAGGACGCGCGGCAGCAGCAGAATGACCGGTACAAAACAGAGGCCTTGGCGGCAGGCACCGAGAAAGCAGCCCGCCTTCGCCTTGCCCAGCACCAGAAACAGGAAGGAATATACGGTATAAAATCCAAAGAGCATAAAAGAAAGCCCATTGGCCCGCAAGGCGGCGGAGCCGATGCGGATCATCTCCACGTCTCCTTTGGTAAAGGCAGACATGATCGGTACTGAAAACAGGGCGGCGGCCACCCCGAAGAGTACACAGAAAATGGTGGACCAAAGGATCGACGTCCGGATCGCTGCCCGCAGCCGGTCCAGCTTTCCGGCTCCGTAGCTGAACCCCGCGATGGGTTGGAAGCCTTTTAAAAAGCCAAAAACCATCAGGCTTCCCATGGACATGATCTTGGTGAGCGGCCCCATGGCGGCGAGGGCGGAACCGCCGTATTGCTGTGCGGCGTTGTTCGTCATTCCAATGGAAAGGCTGGTCAGCAGCTGAAAAAGGAGCGTGGGGATCCCGATTTTCAAAATCTCGGACAGGATCGCTTTGGAAAAGCAGCACTCTTGGATGCGGAAACGAAATACGCTTTTTCTGCGAAGGATATAACCCACATACACCAGCGTGGAAACGATCTGGGAAATGGCGGTGGCAGCGGCAGCGCCCGTAACACCCAGGTGAAGCCCATAGATGAAGATGGGGTTCAGAAGCACGTTCAAAACAGCGCCCGCCATCAGCGCGCCCATGGCGGTCTTGGCGGCCCCCTCGCTGGAAACGAGATTGTTCATAGTGACGTTGAACACGTTGAAGATGGAGAAGGCAAGATAGATGCCAGCATAGGAAACAGCGTCCGGCAGGACGCTGTCGATGGCGCCAACCTGCCGCAGCAGCGGCTTTAGAAAAATAAGGGTGCCGAGGATCACGGCGGCCCCGGTAAAAATGCTGCTGTAAAGGGCAGTGCTGGCCACCTGGCCGGCGGTCTTTTGGTCTCCCCGCCCCAACAGCCGGGAGAGATAAGCAGCGGCGCCGTTTCCAAACAACAGTCCCAATCCAACAACGACCTGCCCCAGCGGGAACGCCACGGTCACCGCGCCCATGGCGTCGGTGCCCAGCCCACCCACAAAATAGGTGTCGGCCAGATTGTATAAGGCATTGATGAGCATCCCTGCCATTGTGGGCAGCCCCAGCGCCAGCAGTGCCTGCGGGACCGGCGCGCTGCTGAGCAGCCGCATTTTTTGATTTGCTTCCGCCATTTTTTTCATTGCTCCTTTTTATAAAAGATAAATTTTATAGTACTATAATTTATACTTATTGCGTCGCAAAGAAGATAGTACTATAATTTACAGTAGAAGTCAAGTGGTAAGGAGAAAAATATGGCGACTATCGATTTGATCGTGCTGGGGATGCTGAAAAAAAAGCCGCTCAGTGCTTACGAGCTCCAAAAGCTGGTGGAATACCGCAATATTTCCCAATGGGTGAAGATCAGCACACCTTCCATCTATAAAAAAGTACTCCAATTGGAGGAAAAGGGCTATCTGACGGGCAGCACTGTAAAAGAGGGGAAAATGCCGGAAAAGGCTGTTTATTCTTTGACGGAGGCCGGAGAAAAGGAATTTGAAAAGCTGATGCGGGACATTGCCGCGAGCCCCATTCGGATTTTTTTGGATTTCAACGCGGTGATCGTCAATTTGGACAGCCTTGCCGCAGAAGAACAAAGACAGTGCCTTGCGGAGATCGAGCGCAATGCCAAGGCGCTGCGGGCCTATTTGGAAGAAAACCTCAGCCAAAAAGAGGGCCTGGCGGAAATCCCGGAAACAGGCATGGCCGTTTTGCGCCAGCAGCTGGTTCTGGCGCAGGCCATCGAGACCTGGCTCGCCTCGATGAAACAGTAAGAGAGCGGCTGCAAAGTATCCGCGAACGGACAGGGACCCGACGAAGGAAGGGAACTTGTACCCT
>CATXYA010000095.1 GCA_958403605.1 uncultured Oscillospiraceae bacterium | reverse complement strand
GCAAGGAAAAACAAAAGCCAGCAGTAGGCCGTAGCTGCCCGCGGCCTTTGGCCGCAAGCAGACGTCCCTTGCAGGGGTGCTGTTCGCCAAACTGGCAAAAGCCAGTTTGGACAGCACCGCCTTCCCCCGGTGGGGGAAGGTGGCAGCCGCAAAGCGGCTGACGGATGAGGGGGCGCCCACGTGCCTGCCCTTCCACCCGCGGCCATTGGCCGCCTGCCTCGTCCATCGTTCACAAAAAAGGAGGTCCCCATGAAGCAAACCTGGAAAGAATCCCTGCTGGCGGCCCTGGCGGCTGCGGGCCGTCAAAGCAGTCTGTGCTCGTGCCGCGTCAGCAGCAACATCGAGGACGAGGTGCGCCGCCGCGAAGAGGCCCAGCGCCAGCGGCAGCAGCCGTCCCCGCCCGCCTCGGCACCAGAAAAATGAAAAGGACCGCCCGCGCAGCATTTTGCGCAGGCGGTCCTTTTTATGCTGTTGTTTTCGCCGTTATTTGCGCACGCAGCCCAGCTTTTCCAAAAAGCGGGTGAAGGCCGCGGTGCCCTCCGGCGTTTGCTTGAAGACCCCGGCGTGCTCGAGGCACGTCTCGAACTTGGCCCCGATCTCCCGCTTCAGCACGGCGTCCGCCTCGGCGGCGGAAAGGGCCGTGCCGTGCTTTTCCACCAGGTAATCCACCCAGTCGGCGTGCAGGGGCAGCGCCTCCTGCACCGCCGCGGCCTGGGCCTTGCCCGTCAGCACCTCGGCGATGGCGGCGCTCTCTTTTTCCAAACGGCCCGGCAGGATCGCCAGGCCCATCACCTCGATAAGGCCGATGTTCTCTTTTTTGATGTGGTGGATCTCCCGGTGGGGATGGAAGATGCCCTCCGGGTACTGGGCGGTGGCGCGGTTGTTGCGGGGCACCAGGTCCAGCACATAGCCCTGCTCCTCGGTGTAGCGCAGGATGGGCGTCACGGTGTTGTGGGGCACCTGCTCCCCGTTTTCCTCGGTGAAGGCCAGCACGTCGGCCTCCGGGTCCGAGTAGCCGCGCCAGGTGTTCAGCATGCGCTCGGCAAAGGCCAGCAGCTGGGGCACGTCCCGCCCCGTCACGCGCACGGTGCTGACGGGCCAGCGGATAATGGAGATGGACAGCTCCGGGAATTCGCTGCTGGTGAACGCGGCCAGGTCCTGGGCGCGCTGCATGGGGAACTCATACCGGCCGCCCTGGAAATGCATGTGGCTGAGGATGCTGCCGCCCACGATGGGCAGATCGGCGTTGGAGCCGCAGGTGTAGTGGGGAAACTGGCGCACAAAATCGAACAGCTGGGCAAAGGTGTGGGGCGTGATGCGCATGGGCTCGTGCTTTTCGTCAAAGACGATGCAGTGCTCGTTGTAATACACGTAGGGGCTGTACTGCAGGTACCAGCGCTCGCCGCACAGGCGCAGGGGCACCACACGGTGCGTCTGGCGCGCGGGAAAGTTCACCCGGCCCGCATAACCGATGTTCTCGATGCACAGCATACATTTGGGATAGCTGGCCGCGGGCTGCAGCCGTTCCAGCGCGATGGTCTTGGGGTCTTTTTCCGGCTTCGTCAGGTTGATGGTGACTTCCAGCGCGCCGTATTTGCAGGGGTATTCCCATTGGATGTTTTTCGCGATCTGCGCCGTGCGGATGTAGTTGGAGGCGATGCACAGGCCGTAGAAATAATCGGTGGCGGCGCGCACGCCCTCCTGTTCCCACAGGGCGTTGAAGCGGGCGGTTACCTCGCTCTCACGGGGCATCAGCGCGCCCATGATGCGCGCCTCAAAGTTCACGCGCAGGGCGGGCACCTCGTTGTCGAAGAGGCCCTGCTCCGCCGCCTTGTCCAGCAATGCCTCCAGCAGCAGGGTAGGGGCGTCGAACGCCTCCTCCGGTACCTCGCCCGCGTAGGGCTCGGCCAGGCCGAACAGATCCAGCAGGGTGTTGCGCGCCACGTACACGTCCAGTGGGGCGATCATGCCGTGGGCCAGGCCGAAGCGCAGCAGGCGCTCGATGAGCAGACCGGTATCATTCATAGTGGGTACCTCCCTTGATGCATCAAAAACGGAACTCGTTCCCTTTCATTATAAAAGGCCGCCGGCCGCTTTTCCATGTACAAATGTTGTGCCCGCCCGCCGTTTTTGGTGACGGCTTCAAGGCTCCTTGCGGAAATATTCCACGGCCAGGATGGCCAGCCCCGCCACCATCAGGGTCACAGCCAGGATCAGGGGAACGGTCATGCCGTTTTCCACCACGCCCGTCAAAAAACGCCCCGGCGGCGTCGCCCAGCTGGAGGCCGGGCTGGCGCTCACGAACAGCAGGGCCGTCAGTCCCCAAATGGTGCCGATCAGCGCCAAAAATCCTCCAATGACCGCTCTTTTCATCACGCGTCTCCTTTTTATATAATAGGTTGTGCCCAGTGTACCATACGGCGTTCGGCAAAACAAGGCCGGGTGCCCGGTTTCGCCTTGACAAGCGCCGCAGGGCGTGGTATCATACCCACAATTACGAAAAAGGCAATGAGGAAGCAAAGTAAGCCGGACGTTCCGCCAAAGAGAGCGGGGGACAGGTGAGAGCCCCGCGCCAAGAATCCGGCCCAAGAACCCTTCCGAGCCGCCGCCTGAACCGCGCCGTCAAAAGCGCACAGTAGGGCGCGCCGCGGGCCGCGCGTTACAGCGGCGGCGTTTCGCGTCAAAGCGGAACGTGGCAGAGGGGCCGCGTTGGCGGCAAATTAGGTGGTACCGCGGATCTGACAGCATCCGTCCTAAGGCATTAGGACGCACAGGCTGTCAGATTTTTTTCATTTAGGAGGAAAACGAAATGGAACGAACACAGATCAGCGCGCTGTACCGCGCCACCCCTGCCGACGGCGCCGCCGTGACGGTGTGCGGCTGGGTGAAAACGGTGCGGGATTCCAAAAGCATCGGTTTTATCGCCCTGTCGGATGGCTCCTGCTTCAAAACCCTGCAGGTGGTGTTCGAGGCGGAAAAGCTGGACAATTACAAGGACATCGCCAAGGTGGGCGTGGGCGCGTCGCTGCAGGTGACGGGCCGCGTGGTGCTCACGCCGGGGGCCAAGCAGCCCTTTGAGGTGAACGCCGATTCCGTGGAGGTGCTGGGCGCCTGCGGGCCCGAGTTCCCCATGCAGAAAAAACGCCACAGCGTGGAATTCCTGCGCACCATGCCGCATCTGCGCGTGCGCACCAACACCTTTGCCGCCGCCTTCCGCGTGCGCAGTGCCGCGGCGTACGCCATCCACAAATTCTTCCAGGAGCAGGGCTTCGTCTACGTGCACACCCCGCTGTTGACGGGGTCGGACTGCGAGGGCGCGGGCGAGATGTTCCGCGTCACCACGCTGGACCTGGCCGACGCACCCAAAACGCCGGACGGCGCGGTGGACTACAGCCAGGATTTCTTTGGCCGCGCCACCAACCTGACGGTGTCCGGCCAGCTGGAGGCCGAGGCCATGGCGACCGCCTTTGGCAAGGTGTACACCTTCGGCCCCACCTTCCGCGCCGAGAATTCCAACACCCCGCGCCACGCCGCCGAGTTCTGGATGATCGAGCCGGAGATCGCCTTTGCCGACCTGGCCGACGATATGGACTTGGCCGAGGCCATGGTGAAGAGCGTCATCCAGTACGTGCTGGACACCTGCCCCGACGAGCTGGCGTTTTTCAACCAGTTCTTCGATAAGGGCCTTGAGGAGCGCCTGCGGCACGTGGCGGGCAGCGATTTCGTGCGCGTGTCCTACACCGACGCCGTGGAGCTGCTGCGCCGGCACAACGACGCCTTCCAGTATCAAGTGGAGTGGGGCACCGACCTGCAGACCGAGCATGAGCGCTACCTCACCGAGGAAGTTTATCAAAAGCCGGTCTTCGTCACCGATTACCCCAAGGAGATCAAAAGCTTCTATATGCGCCAGAACGAGGACGGCAAAACCGTGGCCGCGGCGGATATGCTGGTGCCGGGCATCGGCGAGCTCATCGGCGGCAGCCAGCGCGAGGAGCGCCTGGACGTGTTGGAGGCGCGCATGGACGAGCTGGGCCTGCGCCGCGAGGACTACGATTGGTACCTCGACCTGCGCCGCTTCGGCACCGTGCCCCACGCGGGCTTCGGCCTAGGCTTCGAGCGCATGGTGATGTATCTGACGGGCATCCCCAACATCCGCGACGTCCTGCCCTTCCCCCGCACCGCAGGCGGGTTTTAAGGTTGGCGGCGTACCGCCGTTTTAGGTCAAAATCTTCTTGTTCATCCGTAGAGGCGGCCATTGGCCGCCTTTTTTTATCCCTGTTTTTGGTAGTTTTGCCTCTGCTGAACCTTTTAAATTCGTCATTTCGCTACTTTAAAGTGTAAATTGGCAAAAAGCTTGCGAAAAGAAGATGATAGGTGCTAAGATAATAATGTTTATAGTTGTTTTAGCGCGGCGTAGAACGATAAAAAAGCAGCAAAGGGTACCCTTTGCTATGTGATGGGAAGTCTCCCATCACATAATGAAGTCTATCGGGCCAACACTGCTGTTTGCCGCCGCACCGACGAGGAGGAGCAAAATGAAACAAAATCTTGAGGGATCCCGGCGCGGCGGTCTGCGGCGCGCGGCGGCACTGGTTTTGGTGCTGGGGATGTTGGTGGGCCAGATGCCCGCCGCTTTGGCGGAAGCCGTGACGGCGCCCGCAGCGTCGGCGGTGTCTGACAGCACACCGGTGCCGGCGGCATCCGGCAGCGAAGCAGCGCCCGAGGAAGCGGACAGCACATCGGTGCCTGCATCGTCCGGCAGCGAGGCATTGCCCGGGGAAGCGGACAGCGCATCGGCGCCTGCATCGTCCGGCAGCGAAGTAGTGCCCGAAGAAGCTGACAGTACATCGGTCCCTACAGCATCCAGCAGCGAGGCGACTCCGGCGGCGTCTTCCGACGTGCAGGATGCTTCGTCTCTGCCTGAGGAAGAATTGATCCTCGGCTCGGTTGATGAGGGCGACAGCGGAATTTATGACGCGGAGGTGTCGGGTATCGAAGCCCCGGCGCTATTTGCCGCGCAGCGGGCGTCCTGGTCTGGTTCCGGCACGGAAGCCGCCCCCTATCTCATTCAAACAAATCAAGACCTGGAGACTCTGGCGGCCCAGGTCAACGGCAACAACAACTATGAAGGCTTCTATTTTAAGGTGACGGGAAGCGGCCTGAAGGCCACCAAGGCCATTGGCAGCAAGAGCTACCTCTTCAAGGGTACCTTTGACGGCGATGGCCACAACATCGAGCTGGACATCAGCAGTACGGCCAGTCATCAAGGTCTGTTCGGCGGCGTGGGCCAAGGCGGCACGGTGCAGAATGTGTCTGTGTCCGGCACAGTAAATGGCGGCGATGAGGCAACTGGCGGCGTAGTTGGGTATAATTACGGCACGGTGAAGAGCTGCGCCTCCACGGCCGACGTCACCGGCAGCGGTGATTATGTCGGCGGCGTGGTAGGTTACAACAACACCGGCACTTTGCAAAATTGCTACAGCACCGGCACTGTCACCGGCAGCAGTAATTACGTCGGCGGCGTGGCGGGCCGCAACAATAATGGCATTTTGCAGAATTGCTACAACACCGGTGCGGTCAGCGGCAAGGACACGGTGGGCGGTGTGGTAGGTTATAACGGAAGAGGCATCCAGAATTGCCTTTCCCTGGGCCTTACGGTCACGGCCACCAGCGGCACGGCTGTGGGCCGCGTATCGGGTAACAGCGGCGGTGCCCGCATCGGCAACCAGGCCCGGGCCGATCAGAAGATCGGTCCGGCAGGCAGCGAAGCCATCGTCACGAGCGGTACGGGCAGTAATTCAAACGGCGCAGACGTGGCCTTGGACACGCCGCTGAGCACCGTGTTCACAGGTTGGGATCCCACCGTATGGAGCGTCCCGGACGGCACGCTGACGGGCGATGGCGCCCTGCCCACTTTGCAGATGCTGACGGCGACACAGACGCCTATCTTGCCCGCCCCGGTCCCCGTGCCTCTCTGGGATGGCTCCGGCACGGAGGCTGATCCATATCTGATTCAAACGAATGAAGAGCTGGTGGCCCTGGCCACCCAGGTCAGCGGCGGCAACGATTACGTCCATACTTATTTTAAGCTGGATGCCGATGGCCTGACGACCACCACATCCATCGGTAATGATCAGCATCCTTTCAATGGTATATTCGATGGCAATAGCAAGAACATCCTATTGAACATTGATGCCGCGAATGTCAGCTATCAGGGCCTCTTTGGATATATTGGCGAAAATGCGGTCATAAAAAATGTTTTCGTGTCGGGAACGCTGGTTGGCGGCGATTATTGCGGCGGTGTGGCTGGCTATAGCCATGGCATCGTAGAAAATTGTATCAATGCCGCCAGTATCACGGGGAAGAAATGGTACAACGAAGTGATCCAATACGCAGGTGCTGATAGAGTCGGCGGCGTAGTAGGGGAAAATGAAGGCATTGTAAAGAATTGCGGTAATACAGGGAATGTTGATGGAAACAACGCCATTGGCGGGATAGTGGGCGTCAACGTAGGTACCTTACAAAACTGCTATAACAATGCGGCGCTGATCAATGGGCGCGCCAGCGTCGGCGGCATAGCAGGCAGCAATCCGGGAGGCACTACCGAGAACAGTTATAATACTGGCAAGGTGGTAAGTTATAATCCGAGTGCCGGCGGTGTGGTCGGCTATAATCCTGCCCCTGGTATC
>CATXYA010000094.1 GCA_958403605.1 uncultured Oscillospiraceae bacterium | reverse complement strand
CCATTGATTTTTGAACGAGGAAAGGAACGTTTATGGACATTCAAAACGCTTACGCCACCCTGGGCCTGCGCGAGGGCGCCGGTGAGGACGAGATCAAGGCCGCCTACCGCGCCCTGGCGCAGAAATACAGCCCGGAGAATTATGAGGCCAGCCCCCTGCGGGAGGACGCCGAGCAGAAGATGACCGAGATCAACGAGGCCTTCGACCTGCTGATGAGCCAGCTGCGCACCGGGGCCGAGCCCGCGGGCGCCGAGCAGGCGCCGCCCCAGGGCCCGTCTTATGGGCAGGGCCCCGCCTATGATCAAGGCCCCCGTCCCGCCTACCAGCAGGGCGGCGCCTCCACGCCGCAGTACCGCGCCATCCGCCAGCTTATCAACGGCGGCCAGGTGGAACAGGCCCTCGCCCAGCTCAACGCCATTCCCAACGGCTCGGCGGACGCCGAGTGGAACTTTTTGATGGGCAGCGCGTATTATTATAAAGGATGGGTCACCCAGGCGCTGGGCTATTTCCAGCGCGCCTGCCAGCTGGCCCCGGAAAACGCGGAGTATGCGGCGGCGCTGCGCAATTTGCAGAACAATGCCAATGGCGCGATGCCGGGCAATCCCTACGGCAATCAGAACGCCTACGGCGCCCAGGCGGTGGGCTGCTCGTGCTGCGACATGTGCACGGCCATGATGTGCATGGATATGTGCTGCGGCTGCGGGCGCGGGGGCTGCTGACATGCAGCGCCGGCAAAGCGAGAGCCGCAAGATGGCCCTGTGCGGGGTGTTCGGCGCCCTGGCGGCGGTGCTGATGCTGATGGGCGGCATCCTGCCCTTCGCCACCTTCGCCGCCCCGGCCCTGGCGGGCATCCTCATCGTCCCCGTCGCCATCGAGTTCGGCATGCCCACGGGATATCTGCTCTACCTGGCCATCGGCTTGCTGGCGCTGTTTGTGGTGCCGGATAAGGAGATGGCCCTCATCTTTGTATTCTTTTTGGGCTTTTATCCCTTGCTGAAAGCCAGCATCGAGCGCATCCGCCACAAGGCGCTGCAGTGGGTGCTCAAGTTCGCCCTGTTCAACGCCTGCATCGTCGGCATGTACAGCGTCATTTTGTTCCTCTTCCCCATCGGCGCCGTGGTGGAGGAATTCAGCGGCACCAGCACGCCGTTTTTGATTTTGCTGCTGGCGCTGGGAAACGTGACGTTCCTGTTATATGACATCGCCATTGCCCGGGTCATCGGGCTGTACTGCGTCAAACTGCGCGCGCGGCTCATGCAACTGCATTGACCGCGCGTTTTTCACTTGCCGGATCAGGGCGCCGCTGAAGCTCCGCTTTACGGCGCCCGCCAAAGAAAGGACCACCTGTTTATGGAACTGAAAAGCAGTGTCAAATTGCTGCGCTATGTCCGCAAAATTTTGTTGGGCGATACCGACGGTATTTTGCCCTTCCCCGTGCGGCCCCAAAAGCCGCGGCCCACGGGCAAAAAGCCGGCTCCGCTGCCCCGCGTCAGCCCCAGCGAGGCCGGGGTGCCGCCCGCCGCGCTGGATACGTTTTTCCGCGAGCTGGTGGCAGCCCCCAACATCAACGTGCACGGCTGCTTGGTGCTGCGCCGCGGGCAGGTGCTGTGCGAGGGCTTCTTCGCGCCCTACTCCGCCGCCCACTGGCATGTGACCCACAGCCTGTGCAAGTCCTTCACCGGCACCGCCGTGGGCATGGCCGCGGCCGAGGGCAAGGTGGACCTGGACGAGAAGGTCTGCGATATTTTCCCGGAAAAGTGCTCGCTGCTCACCAGCCGCCGCATGCGCGCCGTGACGGTGCGCCACCTGCTCACTATGACGTCCGGCGTCTCCTTTCGGGAGCAGGGCGCCGTGCTGGAGAGCGATTGGGTGAAAAGCTTTTTGGAATCCGAGGTCGCCTTCGAGCCCGGCACCCAATTCGATTACAACAGCATGAACTCCTATCTGCTGTCCGCCATTGTGCGGCGCAAAACGGGCCAGGGCCTGATGGAGTACCTGACGCCGCGCCTGTTTGAGCCGCTGGGCTTCGGTGACGTGGCCTGGGAGACCTGCCCCCAGGGCATCGAAAAGGGCGGCTGGGGCATGTACGTCTATCTGGAGGACGCCGCCAAGCTGGGCCAGCTGTATCTGCAAAACGGCGTCTGGGAGGCGGAGGGACAGAAAAAACGCATCCTGCCCGCCGAGTGGGTGGCCGAGGCCTCCAAGGCCCAGGTCGTCAGCGCCAAGGGCGAGGAGTACGGCTACCAGATGTGGCCCTACACCAGCGAAGAGATGTACATGTTCAACGGCATGTTCGGCCAATACGTCGTCATCGTACCCAAGCTGGAAATGGTGGTCGCCATCAACTCCGGTGCCGGGAACCTGTTTACCAAAAGCCCGGCGCTGCAGGCGGTGCGCCGCCTGCTGGCCGCGGTGGAGGAAGGGAAACAGCCTTTGGACGCGGGCGGCGACACGCTGCGCTTCACGCTGTCCCACCTCGTCTACGGCCAGCCGGTGCCCGTGCCCGCAGCGCCGCAGGCGCCCACGCTGCGCCAGCGCTTTGCCCGCTGGCTGTTCCCCGCGCCCCAGCCCGAGCCCGCCGCCGTGCGCGCCGGGCGTTTGCTGGACGGCAAGCGGTACGCTTTTGAGAAAAACAAGGTGGGCCTGCTGCCGGTCATGATCGCCTGCATGAACGACTATTACCCCAAGGGTCTGGAGAGCATCTCCTTTCGCTATGAGAGCGGGGCGCTGTGGCTCAACTGGAACGAGACGGGCGCGCACCAGCGCGTGCCGCTCAGCTTTGAAAAGCCGCAGCCCTTCCTGCTCAACGGCGGCGGCAACCTGTTTTCCGCCGTGGCCGCCGCCCAGTGGACGCAAAATGAGGACGATTGGCCTGTGCTGAAGGTCTCACTGTGCTTACTGGAGAGCAGCAGCTCCCGGGAGCTGAAATGCTTCTTTGCGCCGGACGGCACCCTGCGCCTGCAGCTGAGTGAGACGCCCGCGCTGATGCTGGCCATGGATTCCGTGTTCCAAAGCTCCCCCGCCACGGCCCAGGCCGAGCTGCTGTTCCGCGACATGGATTACCTGCATTACAGCATCCGCAAATTCGTCACTCCCCTGCTGGAGGGCGTGTTCTCTCAGGAGTCATAACCAAACCGCAAGACCCCCGGCGCAGCCGCTGCAAGGCCGCGCCGGGGGTCTTTGTATTTTTGGCGGGCAGACGCCCCTTCACGCCCCGCCGTCCCCGTCCTCTTGCGGGAAAAAGATGGTGATGGTCAGCAGCGGGGTTTCATAGGACGCGCGCATTTCTCCGTGCAGCGCCTCCACCAGCTCCCGCGAGATCGCCAAGCCCAGGCCGGTGGAATTCCGCGCGCTCTCCACCGTATAAAAGCGGTCGAACAGCTGTTCCACCCGCACGCTGTCCAGCCCGCGGGCGGTGTTGGCAAAGGTCAGCGTTCCGTCTGCGGACAGGCGCACCGTCAGATCGCCATCGCTGTATTTCAGCGCATTGGCAAGCACATTTTCGAGGACGCGGCACACCGCGGCGCGGTCCAGCCGCCGCACCACCGCCGTCTCCGGCATTTCCACCGCGGGCACAATGCCCCGCTTGGAAAACGCAGTGTACTGGGCGGCCAGACACTCCTCCAACAGGCGGTCCAGCGCCACCGGTTCCCTGTGGAGCTGCCCCGCCGTGGAGGTGATGAGGGAGTAGCGGAACAGCTCCTCCGTCAGCTGCTTCAAGGCCTGCACGCGGTTTTCGATGAGCGCCAGATACCGCGCTGTTTCCGGGGCATGGTCCTCCCGCTCCAGCAGCTCTAAATAACCGCAGATGGCCGTCAGGGGCGTGCGCAGGTCGTGCGAGATATTGGTGACGGCTTCTTTCAGCTCCCGGTCGCCGCTTTGAAAGCGCCAGCGCTTTTCCCGCAGCTGCCGCAGCTCCCCGTTGAGGGCGTCGGCCAAGCGGCGCAGGCTGGCGTCCCGGCAGGAGACGGTGAGCAGCGTGTTGGTGTCCTGCTCCCGCCGCTGTGCCAGCCCCAGGCGCAGCTCCTCCGCCGCCCGGCGCATCGCCAGCACTTTCACCGCCAGCGCCGCCGCCAAAATAGCCAGCGCCGCGCAGAGAATCCCGAGCCCCACCATACTGCCGCCTCCCCTTCTGTGCTACTTCAAATCTTTCCGCCGGAACAGGAAGATGCCCGCCGCAGTGGTCCCGGCCACGATCACCGCCGAATAGAGCGGCAGTGCCAGGCCGTGCGCCGCCTCCATGTCCGCGATCAGGATGCCCTGCCCCGTGGGCAGGAAATCGACGATGAACTCATACACCTTGCGCAGCGTCCCGCTCACGTAATCCGGGTTAAGCGCCGGCTCGGCCAGTTCCATCCCCTCGACGGTGATCAGTGGCCCCGCCCGGTACATCTCCGGCTCCTGCAGGCGGTTGTTGCAGTAGCTTGCCAAAAACAGCAGCGCCAAAAACACCACCAGCGCCAGCACCGCGGCGCTGGCCTTGTTCTGGTCCAGCATCCCGATGAGTGTGAAAATAGCGGCAAAGGCCGCGATCATGAACAGGGAGATCGCCAGATAGCCCAAGACCGTGGCGGCCCCGGTGTGGAAGCCGCCCAGCAGCGGCAGCCCCGCCCCCAGCATCCCGAAGCACCAGGCCGCGGCCAGCAAAACGCCCGCTGCCGTGCAGACGATAAGGTTGGCCCCATACACCGCCTGCCGGGAATGTCCGGCGATGATCTTGTTGCGGATGGTGCCGTCGCTGTGGTCGGTGCCCAAAAACATACTGGCCACCACCGCACACACGCCGCCGATCACGGGGCCGTACTGGAAGAAGCAGTCCTCCAGCACACGCGGTTCCGCCGGGTCCGCCAACGCCGTCAGATGTCCCGAGACCGCCAGCAGCGCGCCCCACCCGAACAGGACGGCGGCGCTCAGCCAAAATATTTTATCTTTCCAAAGCCGTGCAAATTCGGCTGTCAGCAGCTTATTCATGGCGCGTCCCTCCCAGCAGATTGATATAATAGCTCTCCAGGCTCTCGTCCCGCTCCTGGAACGACAGCAGCTCGCGCTGTTCCTTCGCCAGCGCCAGGGCCAGCTTGGAGACGTTCACCTGCGCGAAGATATCCGCTTTCGTCCCGCTCAGCACCTTGTACTCCATGCCCCAGGCATCCAAAATGCGCGCCAGGGCCTTGCAATCGGTCACTTCTACGCGCACACATTTTTGGCAGTCCGCTTCCAGCGCCTCGGCGCTGAGCTCCTTGACGATGCGCCCGGATTCGATAAAGCCGTAATGCGTCGCCAGCCGGGCCAGCTCGTCCAGGATATGGCTGGAGATGAGCACGGTGATCTGCCGCTCCCGGTTGAGCCGTAAAATCAGCTCCCGGATCTCGATGATGCCCTGTGGGTCAAGGCCGTTTACCGGCTCGTCCAGCACCAGGAAATCCGGGTCCCCGGCCAGCGCCACGGCGATGCCCAGCCGCTGGCGCATGCCCAGGGAGAAATTCCCCGCCCGCTTCTTTCCCGTTTCCCCAAGGCCCACCAGCCGCAGCAGCTCCGGGATACCCTGCCAAGAGGACAGGCCCAGGATGCGGTATTGCTGTTTTAGGTTTTCCTCCGCCGTCATGCCCAGGTACACCGCCGGCATTTCCACCACGGCCCCCATCCGGCAGCGGGCCTTTGCCGCCGCCTGTGTGCCGCTGGCGGCGCCGTACAGCGTATAGCTGCCGGACGTGGGCTTCTGCAGGCCGCAGAGGAGCCGGATCAGCGTCGTTTTGCCCGCCCCGTTTTTCCCCACAAAGCCGTAGATGGCCCCCTTGGGGACGTGCATCGTCAACCTGTCCAGCGCCTTGCTGGCGCCGTAATGTTTGCACAGTGCCTGCGTTTCTAAGATCGTTTCCATCGCAAAGCCTCCTTTTCCCGCATCTTACCGCCGGACCGTAAAGAGACCGGTCAAGAAAACCGTAAAGAATTCGTATGGATTTTAAAGCTCTTCCGTGCGCAGCTTGAAACCGATGCCCCACACCGCCTCAATGTAGTCTTTCCCGCCCGCCGCGCGCAGCTTTTTGCGCAGATTGCTGACATGCATTTTCAGCGAGCTCTCGGTGCAGTCCGGCGTCTCTTCGCTCAAACGGTCCAGCAACAGGGATTTGGGCAGCACCTGCTCTGCGTTTTGCAGCAGCAGCTTGAGGATGGCATATTCCGTGCGCGTCAAGCGCACCTCGTTTCCTCCTGCGGAAACAGTGTGCAGCACCGGGTCCAGCCGCAGGTCCGCAAAAAGGAGCGCCCCGTCCGTCTGCTGCGCGGCCGCCCGGCGGAACTGGACGGCGATGCGCGCCAGCAGCTCCTGGATCTCAAAGGGCTTGGTGATATAATCCACGGCGCCGTCCAGCAGCAGGCCCACCTTGGAGGCGGTGTCGTTTTTGGCGCTGACGACGATCACGGGCACACCCTTCAAATGCGGCAGCACCGCCTCGCCGGAGAGGCCGGGCAGCATCAGGTCCAGCAGCACCAGGTCAGGCCGCGCGGCGGATAGCGCCAGCACGGCTTCCGTGCCGGAATAAGCCCGGGTGACGCGGTAGCCTTCCTTTGCCAGCACCTCTTCCAGCATCCCGCCGATGGGCAGGTCGTCCTCCACCACCAAAATATGCTTCACCGTTTTCCGCCTTCCTTTCTACAGGCCGCCGGGCGCGCGCCCGGGAAATACAATAAATATCCCCCGGCAAAGCCGGGGGTTTTTCATATGCGGGCAAAGCCCTA
>CATXYA010000093.1 GCA_958403605.1 uncultured Oscillospiraceae bacterium | reverse complement strand
GGGACGGGGCCATCATCGGCGCCCGGGCGGTAGTCACCAAAGATGTCGCGCCCTACACCATCGTGGGCGGCGTCCCGGCGAAGCCCCTGCGCGCGCGGTTTCCCCAGGCGGTGATTGACAGGCTGCGGGCGCACCCCTGGTGGGAGCTGCCCGCCCGGCAGCTGCAGCCGCTGCTGCCGCTGATCCAAAGCGGGAACGCGGAGGCATTGGCAACGGCCTTGGAGGCGGCCGCGGAACTGCAATAGAAAAGAAAAGCGAAAAACGAGGACGCGTTCTGCAACGCGTCCTCGTTCTGCTTATGCGGTGCTGCCGGTGGGGAAAGACAGCGTGACCTGGACACCCTGCTGCGGCCCGCTTTCGATCTGCATGGCGCCTTGATGCGCTTCCGTGATCTGCCGCACCAGGACGAGGCCCAGGCCGTGGCGCAGGTCGAGCCGGTCATCGGTGCTGTCCAGGTAGTGGGGCGTCTCCGCCAGCTCCCGCTGCTTTTCCGGCGACAGGCCGACGCCGTCGTCGGCCACCGACAGCAAAACGGCGCCGGGAGAACAGCTGAGCCCGAGGCGGATGCTGCAGCCCTGGGGGTTGTGCCGGATACTGTTTTGCACCAGATTGTTGACGGCGCGGGCAAGCAGCCGGGCGTCACCCGCCAGTAGGACGGCTTCGGCGGCGGGCATGATCTCCAGCGTGACGCAGTAGGCGTCCGGCAGCCCCGCGTTCAGCAGGTCCGCCGTGTAGGTGCGCAGCAGCTTTGACAGGCGCACGGGTTCTTGGTGCAGCGGCTGCATTTCATATTCCAGCTGGGACACCAGGTTCAAGTCCGCCACCAGCTCTTTCAGCTTCACGCTTTGCCGCTGGATGACCGCGGCCTGCTCGCGGACCGCGCTGCCGGCACTGGTGTCGGCGGCGATGCGCCCAGCGTGCCCGAGGATGATGGAGAGCGGGGTGCGGATGTCGTGGGAGACGCCGCTGATCCAGTTGGCGCGCGCCTGGTTCTGCCGGCTCAAAATTTGAGAGGCCTTATTGACGCTGGCGGCGACCTCCGACAGCTCGCCCTGCACGGCCAGCGCCGCAGGGCGGCCGCCGGAAAGCGTTTGGATGGCGGCAATGAGCGGCCCGGTATCCCGGACGATCTTCATTTTGGAAAAAGAATACGCGGCAAACAGCAGCAACAGGTCCAGCGCCAGGATGCCCGCGAAGAAAAAGGGAAGGCGCTTCAGCGTTCCGGCGGAGTAATAGTTGCCGGGGAGCTTGTAGTAGCTCCCTTTTGGGTATCCCAGCACCAGCAGGCCGCTGTCCTCGCTGCGGACAAAAACAGGATAATCCGCCAGATAGCCCTTGGAAAAAACGGCGGCCTCCGGCAGGGTGTACTGGGTGGGAAGCTCCGGCGGAAGATCGACCGACCAAAGGCAGGCGCCCGCATCGTCCAGGAACATCGCCCATATCCCTTCCCGCTGCAGCCGGGCCCGCATGCTTCCGGAGATGCCTTCCCGTGCGCTGGCGGCGGCGGTGTCCGCCAGCATGCTGCGGGGGGAGGCGCCGGCGTGATCCCGCGTGACCACGCCGTAAAACGTCCCCACGAACAGCAGGATATTGAGCACCACCAGCAAAAAGATGAAGCCTGCAAAAGAAAGGAGATATTTGGAGATATAGTTCCGCAGCGATTTCACCGGATCACTTCCTTGTGTGCAGTTTGTAGCCCAGCCCCTTGACGGTGAGCAGGGAAATGGGGTGGGAGGGGTCGCGCTCGATTTTTTCCCGCACCCGGCGGACGTGGGCGTTGAGGCTGTTTTCATAGCCGAAGGGATTGTCGCCCCACAGCGCCTCGCACAGCGCGTCCACCGTGACGATCTTGCCCTCGTTGCGGGCCAGCGTCTCCAGCAGGGCGTATTCCTTGGCCGTCAGCGCCAGGGTCTCGCCGCCCTTGTCCACTTCGGCGCGGCTGAAATCGACGGTGCAGGCGTCCAGGCGGACCAGGCTGCGCTCCTCTTTATAACAGCGGCGCAGGACGGCATAGACGCGCAGCAGCAGCTCCTGCGGCAGAAACGGCTTTACGATGTAATCGTCCGCGCCCAGGCCCAGCCCGGCCAGTTTGTCGGCGGGCTCGTCCCGGGCCGTTAAAAAGATGACGGGCGCGTCGGTGAACGCCCGCAGCCCGCGCAGCAGGGAAAAGCCGTCCCCGTCCGGCAGCATGACGTCCAGGACCACCAGGTCCGGGCGCTCTTTTTGGCCCGCGGCCAGGCCTTCCGCCGCCGTCGCGGCGGTGACGACGGCCTCAAAGCCGTCGTCCGCCAGAATCCCGGCCACCAGCTGCAGCAGGGCGGGTTCGTCATCCACCAGCAGAATTTTTTTTGAATGCAGAAATGAATGTTCCATTGCGGTCCCTCCGTCTCCCAGATTATAGCACAGCGCCCCGCGCTTGTGGGCCGCCGCGGCGAAATGTAAGGTAAAAGTAAGGAGGGGAGAAGGGCGGCGTCAGGAACGCGCGGTATTATAAAGCCATCGAAAGGAGATGGCTTGGATGGACTACATCATCACCACGGACAAACTGACGAAACGGTACAAAAACTTCACTTCCGTCGACCGACTCTCGCTGCACGTCCGCAAGGGCAGTATCTACGGCTTTTTGGGGCCCAACGGCGCGGGGAAATCCACCACCATGAAAATGCTGCTGGGCCTGACGGCGCCCACAAGCGGAAGCTTTGCCGTCGACGGCAAGCGCTTCCCGCAGGACCGCATCGCAATCTTGAAGGAGATCGGTTCCTTCATCGAAGCGCCGTCGTTCTACGCCAACTTGACGGGCCGGGAAAACCTGGACGTGATCCGGCGCATCCTGGGCCTGCCCGCCGCCGCGGTGGAGGACGCACTGGAGCTGGTGAGCCTGGCGGAATTCGGGGACCGCCCGGCCAAGAAATATTCCCTGGGCATGAAGCAGCGATTGGGGCTGGCCGGGGCGCTGCTGGGCAGGCCTCCCATCCTGATTTTGGACGAGCCCACCAACGGGCTCGACCCCTCCGGCATCCACGAGATCCGCAAGCTGATCAAAGCGCTGCCGCGCCTTTACGACTGCACGGTGCTCATCTCCTCTCACATGCTGTCGGAGATCGAGCTGCTGGCGGACGATATCGGTATTTTGAACCATGGCCGCCTGCTCTTTGAGGGCAGCATGGACACGCTGCGGCAAAACGCCGCGCGCGCCGGGTTTGCCGCCGACAATTTGGAGGAGATGTTCCTCTCGCTGGTGGAGCGGGACAACGAGGCCAGAAAGCAGAGGGCACAGCTATGAGCCTGCTGATGATCGAACTGAAAAAAGAAAAGCGCACGGGGGTGGCCCTGGTGCTGCCGTCCGTGGGCGTGCTGGGCGCCGCCTACGCCTTTGTGAATTTTTTTGTGCGGAAGGACGCGCTGCTGGCACTGCCGCTGGCCCCCATGGACGTTTTGCTGACACAGCTTTACGGGATGATGGTGATTTTGAACCTGTTCGGTATCGTCGTGGCCGCCTGCATGATCTACAACCTGGAATTCAAGGGCAACGCCATCAAAAAAATGTATCTGCTGCCCGTGCGCGTGCCCGGCATCTATGGATGCAAGTTCGGCATTTTGACGGTGACGCTCCTTCTGGCCGTGGCCCTGCAGAACCTGGCGCTGCTGTACATCGGCGTCACCGACCTGCCCGCCGGGACGTTCAGCGGGGAAACGCTCCTGCGCTTTGCGCTCTACTCGTTTGTGACCGCCATGCCCGTCTTGTCCCTGATGCTGCTGGTCTCGTCGCGCTTTGAAAACATGTGGGTGCCCCTGGGCATCGGGGTGGCCGGCTTTTTGAGCGGCATGGCCCTGAGCACCGCCAAAACGGAGTGGTTTCTGCTGGACCCTTTTGTGGTGATCCTGCGGCCCGCCGTCGCCATGAGCGCCCAGCCGGACCCGGCGGTGGCGGTGGCCGCGCTGCTGGAGACGTGTCTGTTTTTGGGCGCCGGGCTGTGGATGGCACAGCGGCTGCGCTATGAGTGAGGAGGGAGAAGATGGACTTTTTGGAATTGCTGAAGATCGAATTCAGGAAGGTGAAGCGCTCGCACATGATCCCCTTGATCCTGATTGCGCCGCTGCTGGTCGTGGGGTCGGGGGTCGCCAACCTGAGCCGGTATTTTACCCCGGAATACACCAATGCCTGGCCCGCCATGTTCATTCAAAGCGCGCTGCTCTACGCCTACTATCTGCTTCCGTTCAGCATGGTCGTCGTCTGCGTGATGATCGCGGGCCGGGAGACGCAGAACAACGGCCTGCTGAAAATGCTGGCGCTGCCGGTGAGCCGCACGGCCTTGTGCCTGGCAAAATTCTGTGTGCTGGTCTGGTATCTGCTGCTGGAGATGCTTGTCTTCCTCGCCGCCTTCCTCGCGGCGGGCTGGCTTGCCACGCTGACCCACGGCGTCACCGAGACGGTGCCGCTGCTGTATCTGCTGAAGTGGTGCCTGGGGCTGTTCGTCACCATGCTTCCCTGTACGGCGGTCATGTGGGCGCTCACGGTGCTGTTTGAAAAGCCGCTGGTCTCCGTGGGGCTCAATCTGCTGCTGGTCATCCCCGGTCTGCTGGCGGGCGCCACCCCGGTCTGGTTTCTCTACCCCTACTGCTACAGCGGGTATCTGGTATCCTGCTCGCTGCACGATTTCACAGCGGGCGGCGCCGGGACGGCGGTTCAGCTGGTTCCCTTTGTGCCCTGCGCCGTCCTGGTCTTTGTGCTTGCTCTGCTGACAGCGGCAAAACGCTTCGGCGCAAAAGAAATGAGGTGAAGCAAATGAAACAAGAGACATCTACAAAAATGAGCGCCGCCGCGCTCGCTTGCGGGAGCTTCCCGCTGCTTTCCGGCCTTCTGCAGGTGCTGCACGTCCCGCTCTCCGGCGCTCCGCAGCTGCTTTTGGCCGGGGCCGATCTCCTCTGCACCTTGGCGGGGCTGGGGCTGGCGGCGGTCTGTGTAAAAGAGCGACAGCACCGCAATTTCTGGAACCTGTCGGCCCTGGCCCTCAGCGCCTTTTGGCTGCTGCTGATGATGGGGATCGGGCTCGTGGCGCTGTTTTTGAATTTCCTGTGAGGGCGGCGCTTTCGGCAAATAAAAGGGGCGGGACACCGGAGTTTCCGGTGTCCCGCCCCTGCGGCTGCGGATTCAAATGCGGAAGGAAAGGCCCAGAAACTCCGCGCATTGGCGGCGCGGGTTCTCGCCGAACTCCTTGCGCAGCGTTACCAGGCTCATGGTGTCATAGCCCAGCTTGTGATACAGGTGCAGCGCCGCGGTGTTGCGTGTCATGACCTGCAGCGTCATGGCCTCGATGCCAGGCAGCTGCCGCGCCAGCGATTCCGCCAGCCCGATGGCCGCGGTGCCGATGCCCTGCCCGCGCCGGGCGGGGACGACGTAGAGGTCAGCCAGCTCCACCACGATGGGGCCGATCTGTTGCAGATGGACGAATCCCACCGGGCACGCGTCCTCCAGAATAAGGTACACGAAATGGCCATCGCCGCGCCAATCTTCCAGAATGGCATTGCCGCCCTCCGCAAGATCCTGCCGGCCCACCAGGCCGGCGTGGAAGCCGAAGAAATCGGCGATGAAATGCGGCAGCTCGGGATGGGTGGTATCAGAAGTCAATGTGATCACGCGGATCGCTCCTTTCGCAGATACAAGATCAGTGCGGCAACCATCAAGGCCAGGACGGCCCCTACACAGGCAAGACAGGCCCCGGTGCCCCAGCCCTCGGCCACAAAACCGGCCGCGGGGGAGAGCAGGATCATGCAAAAGCTGTAGACCATGCTCTCCACGCTGGTGAGGGTAGCGCGGCTGTCGCTGGGGTAAAAGGGTTGCAGCAGGCTGGCCGCCCGCACGGCGAAGGCCGTATTCAACAGCATGGCGAGGCAGGCGGCGCCGATGCACAGCGGCAGGCTGGGGGCCCCCGCCAGCGCAATGCAGCCCGCGATGGGCAGCCCCAGCACCAGAAACAGCGCGCTCAAACGCTTGGGCATGCGGGGCCCCAGCAGCGCGCCCGCCATGTCCAGCATCATCAGCGCAAAGAGCGGCAGGCCCACCAGGGCCGCGGGCAGCCCGGCACCTACCACGTGCTGCTGGAAAAACATTTGCATCAGGTAGCCGCAGGCGGCCACAAAGCTGACGCAGATCATTTTGACCGCCAGCCGGGGCCGGTGCAGCAAAAAGCCGATGTTGGTGCGCACATGCTCCCACAGGCGGCGGGGCAGCTCCCGCAGGGCGATGCGCTCGCGGCTGGCCTGCGCCTGGGTGACCACGGGCTCTACCAGGCGCGAGGCGGCAAACGCCGTGCCAAGGCCGATGCAGCAGGCGGCGGCATAAGCGCCGGAAAAGCCGACTTTGACCGTGACGAAGCTGCCCAGGCTGGCCAAAGACTGCGCGGCGGCATAACAGGCATATTGGCGCCCGTCCCACTTGGCATATTCAGCAGGGTCGCCCGCCTGCACCAGGCTGTCGTAGGTGATGGCCTCCAGGGTGCCCGAGCCCAAATTGAAGCCCAGCGCCTCCAGCCCCATGGCCAGGCAGACGCCGGGCAGGGACGTGCTCATGGCCATGACCGCCCCGGCCAGCGCCGTGGTCAGCCCGGCGGCGATCAGCGTGCGGCGGCGTCCCAGCAGGTCGGCCAGCATGCCGCTGGGCACCTCGCACAAAAAGCTGACGGTGTGGAACACGGCCTCCACCAGCCCCACGTCCGCCAAAGAAAAGCGCCGGGCC
>CATXYA010000092.1 GCA_958403605.1 uncultured Oscillospiraceae bacterium | reverse complement strand
ATCTCGGCGTCGCCGGTGGCGTCGCTCTTGATGA
The DNA here is from genome assembly GCA_958403605.1 of uncultured Oscillospiraceae bacterium. Lineage (GTDB taxonomy): Bacteria > Bacillota > Clostridia > Oscillospirales > Ruminococcaceae > Ruthenibacterium. Next base: position 6,710 of record CATXYA010000092.1, on the reverse strand, counting down.
TGGCCTTTTGGCCCACGCTGACCTTTTTGATGTCGTCCTCGTCGATAGTGACGGCCACCTTCAGGGAGTCGGTGTCCTGGATGGTGGCGATGGTGAGCTGGTTGGCCATGGAGCCCACGGTGGCGCCGATGGAGGTGACGGTGCCCGAGGCCGTGGCGCGGATGGTGCAGTCCTCCAGCTTTTCCTGCAGCTCCTCCAGCGTGTCGGCGGAGGTGCTGTTTTCCAGCTGGCTTTTGGCGTTGTCCAGGCTGAGCTTGGCCTGGTCATAAGTGTTTTTGGCCTGGGTGCAGGCGGTGTCGGCCTGGGTGTAGGCCTGCTCCAGCGCGGTGTAGTTGACGCGCTGCTTTTGATTATTGAGCTCCGTCTCCGCGGCGGTGAGGGCCTGCTGCTTGGCGGCCTGGTCCGCGTTGGCGGCGTCCAGCTGGCTTTGAGCCGCGGCCAGGGCGGCGTTGGCGGCGTCCAGCGTCTGCTGGGCCGCGGCGATGGCCGCCGCGTCGCCGGAGGCATTGGCGGTATCCAGCTGGCTTTGGGCGGAGGCCACGGCGGCGCTGGCCGAGCCGTGGGCGGCGGTGGCGTTGTTGACGCCGATGCCGGAATTCTGCCAGGCCGCGAGAGCCTGGTCGTACACGCCCTGGGCCGCAGTCACGGAATTATACACGGGCAAAAAGGCGCTGCGGGCCGATTCCAGCGCGGCGTTGGCGTTGGAATAATTCGTCTGCGCGGTGGCGAAGGAAGAGGCCGCGTTGTCGTAGTTCGTCTGCGCGGTGGCGGCGTCCGTGCCCGCGCTCTTCTGCTTTTTGGCGATCTCCTTCTCCAGATCTTCACTGTCGAGGGTGGCGATGATGTCGCCCTCGTTCACCTTATCGCCCACCTGCACCAGGATCTCCTTGACGGGATAGGTGAGCTGGGTGGTGACGTTGGCGGTGTCGCCGCTTTGCACGGTGCCCGTGACGGTGACGCTTTCGTTGAGGGCGCTTTTTTGCAGCACCACGGTGCGGGTGGCGTTTTCATTCACCGACGAAGAGGACGCGGGCTTGGCGGCGCGCGTCTTGCTCCAAACGGTGAGGCCCACCGCCGCCACGGCCACCACGGCCACGGTGATGAGGACTTTTTTCTTCGTGGGTCTCAAGGCGTCCAACAGACGCTTTAGGCGAAAACTCATGTTCCTGTACCCCTTTTTGCATGGTTTTTTCTGGATTCATTGTAAAAGTTAAATGTGACAGCTTTGTGTGGAAAATGGGGAAAATAAAGCCGCCGCGCCCGGCGCGGCGGCGGGAGAAAGGCGGCCTTACCCCTGGTGCGCCTCTTTCCAGGCGACGCAGTGGCCCAGGGCCTTTTTCAGCTGGTCGATGGAGATGGGCTTGGGCAGGTGGCCCGTCATGCCCGCTTTGCGGGCGCGGCGGATGTCCTCGGCGAAGGCGTCCGCCGTCATGGCGATGATGGGCAGCTCCTCGATGCGGGGCAGGCCGGAATCGCGGATGCGGCGGGTGGCCTCGTAGCCGTCCATGACGGGCATGCGCACGTCCATGAACACCATGTCGTAATACAGCGGCGGATGGGCGGTCACGGCCTCCACGGCCTTGCGGCCGTTTTCCGCCGTTTCCACTTTGACGCCCAGCAGCTCCAGCATCTCGGTGGCGATCTGGCAGTTGAGGTCGTTGTCCTCCACCAGCAGCACGCGCAGGCCCGCGAAGGCCCGCAGGTCCTCGGGGTCGCCATCGCCCACCACCGGGGCTTCCGGCGCACCGCACTGGGGCAGACACAGCGTCACGGTGAAGCGCGAGCCCTTGCCGTATGTGCTTTCCACCTGGATATCGCCGTGCATCATGGCGACGAGGTTTTTGACGATGGTCATGCCCAGACCCGTGCCGCCCACCTTGCCGGTGCGGCTGTCGTCGGCGCGGCTGAAGGGGTCGAAAATATGCGCGAGGTACTCCGGCTTCATGCCGATGCCGTCGTCCTCGATGAGAAAGCGGTAGGTGCCCGCCCCCAACTGCTCCTGCGGGGTCTCCTGCACGGAAAAGGCGATGTGCCCGCCCGCGGGCGTGTATTTGGAGGCGTTTTCCAAAATGTTCACCAGTACCTGGCGCAGCCGCCGGGCGTCGCCCCGCACGGCCTCATGCAGGCCGGGCGCCAGGGTGACCTTTAGTTCCTGGCCGCGCTGTTCCACCGCCAGGCGCACCAGGGACGCCGCCTCTTCGGCCAGTACGCGCAGATCGAACGCCGTTTCCTCCAGGGCCACGGCGCCGCTTTCGATCTTGCTGACGTCCAGCACCTCGCCCACCAGGCTCAGCAGATGCGCGCCGGAAGTGCGGATCTTGGCGAGGTAATCCTGTGTGCGCGCCGGGTCGTCCACATGCAGCTGCGCCAGCTCGGCCATGCCGAGGATGGCGTTGAGGGGCGTGCGGATGTCGTGGCTCATTTTAGAGAGGAAATCGCTTTTGGCGCTGTTGGCCTTTTCGGCCTTGGCCAGGGCGTCCTCCAGCAGCTGCTTGGCGCGGCGCTCTTTTTCCAGCGCCTCCTCCTGCTGGCGGCGCACGGCGTCGACGTTGCGGGAGAGCGTGACTTCCAGGACATCGCCCGTCTCGGGGCTTTCCACGCGCACCACCTGGGTGAAATACCAGTGGTAAGCACCGTCGGCGCCCCGGTGCGGCACCTCCATGGCGACGATGCGCTGCCCCTGGGCGTAGGCGTCCAGCAGCGCCCGGCGCAGGAATTTTGCGGCGAACGCGGCGCGGCTGTCCGGGTGGACGGTGGCCAGCTCAGCAGCGATGAGATCGTCAAAAACGCCGTTGTCCCCGGGCTTGGACACGGAGTCACGCGCGTACTGGATCATGTGATAGGTATTGCGGGTGAGATTGACGGCGATGAGCATCTCGTAGGCAAAGCTGGCCGCCGTGGCCAGCTGACGCATCTCCAGGCTGCGCTGCCGCGCCAGCTGATATTCCTCCTGGATATCGCGGAACACCAGCACGCACCACACGTCCGCTTCGTCCGGCAGCACGACGCGGGCGGCGGTGAACTCCACCATATGGTACGCGCCGTCCGCCACGCGGCGGCGCAGGCGTTTGGTGACGGAGCGCTTGCCCGCGCTGAAGGCGCGCAGCATGCCCTCGCGGGAGAAATACCGCTCAAACAAGGACTGGTCGTCCGGGTGGACGACCTTGCGGGCATAGCTGCGGTTTTCCGCGGCAAAATTGCCCTGCTGGGGGATATCCGTCCACAGGACGTCCTTTTGGCAGTTGAAATACTGGTCGGCGGTGAGATCGGCAATGACACACTCGCCGAAGACGGTGACAAGGCTTTGGGCGTACATCTGCTCCACCTTGCGCGGGCCCTGGGCCTCCCGCAGGTCCTGCCGGTGAGGCGCGGCGGACACCGCCACGGCGGGGATGGAACCATTCCACAGCAGGCGCTGGGCCTTGAGGTCGACGGCCTGTTCCCGCCGCGGATCATAGGCCACCACCTGGCCCGCGCCGTTTTCGCCCAGGGCTTTCAGCGGGCAGCTGCCGCACAGCGTGGGCCAGACCTCGTGGCACAAAGCCCCGGGGACGGCCTTGCCGTGTCCGGCCTCGCGGCAGCGGCGGTTGCAGTACAGCAGCTTGTGGGTGCTTTCCTCAATGACGCTGATGCTGGTGTCCGGCAGCGCGTCCAACAGTTGGGACAGGTTGTCGCCGGCCATGACGATTCCTCCTTTTCCCCCGGTCAAGGGGCAGTCGGTGGTACGGATAGGCAGGATAGGGCAAATGCGGCGGGCGGCCAATGGCCGCCCCTACGGCGTTCCATGCTGGCGGAGGGGCAGGCGCCGGCTGCTTTTTCTTACCGGCGGAAGGTCATTTTCAGCTGGGTGTGCCAGTCCTCGCCGGGGGCCAGGGTGGCGGCGGCGGGCTTTTCGGCCCAGGCGCCCGCGGCGTCGCGGGTGTCGGGCAGGCTGTGCCAGGGCTCAATGCACACGAAGTGCAGCGGGCCGGGCGCGCTCCAGATCAGCACATAGGGAAAGCCGGTGATGTCCACCTCCACGCCGCGGCCCGTGCCCTGCTCCTCCAACGAGAGCGTGTCCGAGACAAGGCCGGAAAAGCAGATGCTGTCATGGGCGAACAGCGTGTCCGTGAGGGGGATCTGGGTGCCCGCCTCAAAGTACACGCGCTTGTTGCCCGTCACCAGGCCGTCGTCGGCCCCCGTCTCGATGACGGTGGGCGTCTCGGGGGACGAGAAGCGCAGGATGTAATCCTCCGTTTTGTGCGCGCCGTCGAAGGGGCACAAAAACGCGGGATGGTAGCCGAAGCCGAAGGACATGGGCTCGTCGCTGTCGTTGTGGACGGCGATCTGGTGCACCACGGCATCGCCCTCCAGGCGGTAGGTGCTCTCCAGCGCGAAAGCAAAGGGGAACTTGGGCATGGTGAGGGCGTTGGCCTCCAGGCGCAGGGTGACCCAATCGGGGCCCTTGTCCACCAGCGTGTGCTCCAAATCGCGGGCGAAGCCGTGCTGGCCGCCCTCGTAGGTGACACCCTTGTGGGTGTAATGGCCGTTTTTCAGCCGTCCCGTATAGGGGAACAAAATAGGAGCGTGACGGGACCACACCGCCGGGTCGGCCTGCCAGAGCAGCTGGGCGCCCGTGGCTTTGTGCACCACGCCCGTGAGCTCGGCGCCATGGGTGGAGACGGCGGCGCGCAAAATTTCATTTTCGATGACGATTTCCATAAAAGACCTCCGCGGAACGTTCGTTTCAAGACTTACGAACATTATAAAACAAAACCGGGCAAAAGGAAAGGAAAACCTGCGGTGTCAGGCCGGGCGGAGGTGGAATAGGTTACAGTAGCATCTGTGCGCCGGGGGACGCTGTTTTCCGCCGCGCGGGGCGACAGCCGCCGGGAGCGCCCGCGCGGCGGAAAGGAGTATGTTCTATGACGACACAAGCAACCGACACCGGCCTTGGCTGGCTGCGCCTGCGCAGCTTTGCCGCGCGCGACGCGCTGCCCGTGGCGGACGTGGAAGTGACGGTGGTGCTGGCCGACGGGGCGGCACAGACGGTCAGCACCGGGCCCGAGGGACTTTCGGACGATCTGCCCATCCCCGCCCCGCCCGCTTCCCTGTCCCTGGACGAGGCGAACACCCAGCGCCCCTACGCCACCTGCGATATCCGCACCCGGCGCGAGGGCTACGATGATTACCTCGTGTCCGGGGTGCAGATCTTCGACGGCGAGGTGAGCATTCAGGACCTGTGGCTGCTGCCCGCTGAGGACGCGAACGGCGACGAGGGTGTGCGCCCCCAGGACCTGGAGGAAGAGCGCTTCGACGTGCCCCCGCACAAGCTGTTTGCGGGCGGCGCTTCCAGCGGGCCGGAGCCCGCCCAGGCCTGCCCGGGCCGCGTATTGACGGAGGTGGTGATCCCGAAGAACATCACGGTACATTTGGGCAAGCCCGCGGCCAGCGCCCGCAACGTGACAGTGTCCTTCAAGGATTACATCAAAAACGTGGCCTCCAGCGAGATCTATCCCACCTGGCCGGAACAGGCGCTGCGCGCCAACATTTTGGCGCAGATCAGCCTGGCGCTGAACCGCGTGTTCACCGAGTGGTACCGCAGCAAAGGGTACAATTTCCAGATCACCAACTCCACCAGCTACGACCAATACTACGTGCACGGGCGCAGCATCTTTGAGCCCATGGACCGCATCACGGACGAGATCTTCAACACCTACGTGCGCAAGACGGGCACCATCAACCCCTTCTACACTGAGTACTGCGACGGCAAGACCGTAAGCTGCAAGGGCATGAAGCAATGGGGCACCGTGACGCTGGCCCAGCAGGGCCGCGACGCGCTTTCCATTTTGAAGTACTACTACGGCAACGACATCGAGCTGGTGACGACAAACAACATCGCCGAGATCCCCCAGAGCTATCCGGGCACACCGCTGCGCCGGGGCAGCACGGGCGACGCGGTGCGCACCATCCAGCGGCAGCTGAACCGCATCGCCCAGAACTACCCGTTCTTTGGGCGCACGCCGGTGGACGGCGTATTCGGCGAGACCACGGAGGCCGTGGTGAAGAAGTTCCAAAAGCAATTCAACCTAACGCAGGACGGCGTGGTGGGCAAGGCCAGCTGGTACAAGATCAGCTACATCTATGTGGCGGTGAAAAAGCTGGCGGAGCTGACCAGCGAGGGCGAGAAGCCCACGGGCGACCTGGTGGACGGCGTGTACCCGGGCACGGCGCTGCGCCGGGGCAGCCGCGGCGACAGCGTGGAGCAGGTGCAGTTCTGGCTGAACGAGGTGGGCGAGTACGTGGCCGCCATTCCCGCTGTCAGCGTGGACGGCGTCTTTGGCGCGGGCACCGAGGCCGCGGTGACGGCCTTCCAGCGCTGGGCAAGCCTGGTGCCGGACGGCGTGGTGGGCAAGGCCACCTGGGACCGGCTGTACGCGGAGTACAAATCGATCCAGGCGGACACGACGCCGCCGGAAGCGGATACCAATACGCCGGGCGCCTACCCGGGCACGGCCCTTTCCCAGGGCAGCCGCGGCGACGAGGTGAAAAAGTATCAATTCTGGCTGCGCATCATCTCTCACTCGAACTCCGCCATCCCCTCCATCACGGCGGACGGCATTTTCGGCGCCGCCACGGCGGCGGCGGTGCGCGCCTTCCAAAGCTATTACGGCCTTTCTGCGGACGGCGTGGTGGGCCGGCTGACCTGGAACAAGACCTACGAGGTGTAC
>CATXYA010000091.1 GCA_958403605.1 uncultured Oscillospiraceae bacterium | reverse complement strand
CAGTGACGGTGTATGAGGACAATGCCAAACCAAGTGATGAAATTCGATTGATTTATAAAGCGGGTACAGACGCTGCGGGCTATGGCGGTGACAAAAATCAATGCCAGCTAAAACAAGTAGAGCTAAATGCGAAAGATTATACAAATGGTTTTAGCCTGACGGCATTTCAAGGCGAACGGGGAAGCAAGCTATATGGTACTTGGGAAATTATTGAAGAAACCCCAGAAGGGGCTTTTAGCGCAATTTTAAATCAGACTGTTAATGAAAAAGCGTTTTTGCCAGCAGGTGGTATTCCTACGGGTGCTTTCCATATAAAATTTACTTGTAATGGAGAATCCCAAGATAACTCTGCAGCGGCGAAGGCACTGAAAGGAAAATGGACGGAAACGACGATCACCTTCTACAACTGGGATGAAGTATCGGCGTCGTTATCTTGGGCCAATGAGACGGCCAGTGAATATGTTTCGTATTACAGTGGTTCCACAACTGCCGGGACGCTTGCCGCCACGGCGGAGGTTTCCCTTCTGCCTTTGACAGAGGGAATGAAAGCATACTGCGCTGAGCATTTGCCGGGGGGCAGCATAGCGCTGTCTACTTATGATGATGTTTCAGATTTGACGATTCCCACAGCAAGTATCGCTACAGCGGATCTGAGCGGGCGTTATTCTGTAAAAATTCCTATCAGTTATGCGGAAAAGTTATCTTATGAAAAATCGGTTTCTTTTCTAGCGGAACTCAAAAACAAGGTTCAAGAGACCGTTTTAACAGGAATTGGGTTTGGAGCAAACTCTGGTAGGATCAAGTTGACAATGAAATCCAGCTCTTGGACGAAACCGAAAATGAATTTTTATTTTGTTGAGATCGATGAAGAAGATAAAGAGCAACGATTATTTGAAAAGGACGTGCCGTTTTATCCGAACAACTTAAATAGTATTGCGGCAACAGCATGGCTGGAAATAGTAGTAAAAGAAAATGATTTTGCCGACTTTTTAGACGGGAAACAAGTTGAAGTAATAGCCTATGACACAAAAGGGACAAAAATAGCTGATCCAGCGATTGGAGGAGGCGCTACACTTGTCACATTAGAAAAGAAAAGCGGAGAGAATAAGACGCTGCTTGCAGAAGTTCCGCTCTACTTTAATAAAAGTATCGAAGAAAAAACAAGCTTAAAATTTTCTGCCACCGTACATTCCGCGGGTGAAAGCAATCAAATAACGGTAAATGTTGAACCCATTAAAACCAGCATTGTATTGCGAGAAGGAAAAAATGATCCTTATGGAAGAATCTTGAATAAAGAAACACTCTACTTGGGTAAAAACGATGCCCTTTATATCACGGCTTATGATAGCGAGTTGCCGACGGCAAAGCCTTTGGTGGGAACATGGAGAACGACAGACAGCAAAACTATTTTGTGGGGAGTCAGCTATAAAGAAGATGCTATTTCTGCACCACAAGGGGATCACTTTCAAAATAATGGTTGGATAATTCCAAGCTATAAATACTATCCTCGTGTAGATTCAGTCTATACAGATAAACAGACGGCAGGAACAAAGCAAAGGCAAAAAAGGGCATACTTGTTTAGCAGCTACTCTACAACAGAATTAACTTATTCGGAGGCATCGCTTTCTCAAGTCATTCCCGTAACGTTACAGCTGCTGGAGAACAAAGATCATATCGTTACTTCTCTGAGTGCAAAAAAGGGAGCAGATGACGCAACCCATATCACAGTGCCGGTGGGGGCGGACCTTTCTCTCTATCTAAAAACCGATCTTCCCAGCGGAACGTACTATGTCAATTGGGAGATGAGTCCGGCAACGTTGTTTGAGCCAATCGGCACAAGGGCGGCGAGCAATGATGGAAAAGAGCAAGAAGTCCAGCTGCGCAGTAAACAGGTCCCCTTGACGGAACCGCAGGAGATTGCCGTTACGGCCACATGGAAAAACGCGGCCCAGACGGTGTACGGGCAAAAAACGGTCTTTATTACGGTCGAACCGTTGGAACAGCACTTGCAGCAATACCAGAATGGAACCTGGACGCCGGTGACGGCGGAAACGATCTTATGCAAAACGAAAGAGTCGGTGACGCTGCGCGTTGTTAGCGCGGACGGGCGCTCTTTAAAAGGGAAATGGAGTTATCCGGATTTCTTAGACGCGCAGCCAAGCAAGGAAGATGCAAATGCCATCGTGCTGTCCACTGAGCAAGCGGGTACTTATCCCACGGCTTTTGTGCCGGATGCCTCCTTGCACCCCCTTTACTTGGAGGAATCCGTCACGTTATCCGTCCAATAAAAGTTTAAGCATTGTCAGGCAAGGAGAATGAAACGCAGAGGGAAGGTATCTTATGGCAACAAAAAATATCCGCCTGGGCGAGGTATTGATCGAGGCGGGCATCATTGACGACGCCCAGCTGCAGCAGGCGCTGGATTATCAAAAAGAACACAAGGGCCAGCGTCTGGGCGAGGTGCTCATCGACATGGGCTTCATCACCGAGGCCCAGCAGCTGGCGGCGCTGGCAAAGCGGCTGAACGTGTCCATTTTGGCCGTGAGCACCTATCCCATCCAGGCCGAGGCCGTGGCCAAGGTGCCCCGGGCCCTGGCCACCCGCTACACGCTGATGCCCGTCGCCATCCAGGACGGGCGGCTGCTGTGCGTGATGAACGACCCGCTCAACTTCTACGCCATCGAGGACGTGCGGCTGGTGTCCGGCATGCCGGTGGACGTGGCGCTGGCGCCCAAGGCCGCCATCCAGCATGCCATCGAGTACTATTACGCCGAGCACGAGGCCAAGGCGGCGGCGTCCAGCGCCAACGTGGCGGCGGACACCGTGGCCGTGGAGGACCTGGCGGGGCAGATCGACCTGGACGAGGACGACCAGACGCCGGTGGTGAAGCTGCTCAACAGCCTGCTGGTGCGCGGCTACAGCACGGGCGTCAGCGACATCCATATCGAGCCCTACGAGGAAAAGCTGCTGGTGCGCATGCGCGTGGACGGCCAGCTGATCGACTACGTGACGCTGCAAAAGCAGCTGCACGCGCCGCTCATCGCCCGCGCCAAGATCATCTCCGGCATGGACATCGCCGAAAAGCGCCTGCCCCAGGACGGCCACTTCAAAACCACCATCGAGAGCTTCGAGATGAACGTGCGCGCCAGCGTCATCCCCACCATCTACGGCGAAAAAGCGGTGCTGCGCTTTTTGAACACCAGCGCCGTCATCGAGCGGGCCGAGACCTTCGGCATGGATGAGGAAAACTACCAAAAAAGCCTGGAGATCCTGCAGAATCCCCACGGCGTCGTGTACATCACCGGGCCCACGGGCTCGGGCAAAACCACCACGCTCTACCTGATGCTGGAGCGGCTGGTGCAAAAGCAGATCAACATCGTCACCATCGAGGACCCGGTGGAGAAAAACCTCAACCGCGTGAATCAGATGCAGGTGAACAACCAGGCGGGCCTGACCTTTGAAGAGGGCCTGCGCGCCATTCTGCGGCAGGATCCGGACGTCATCATGGTGGGCGAGACGCGCGACAGCGAGACGGCGCAGATCAGCGTGCGCAGCGCCATCACGGGCCATCTGGTGCTCTCCACCCTGCACACCAACGACGCGGTGAGCGCCATCGTGCGTATGGAGGACATGGGCGTGGAGCCCTACATGGTGTCCAACAGCCTGGTGGGCGTCATCGCCCAGCGCCTGGCGAAAAAGCTGTGCCCCCACTGCCGCCGCCAGCGCGCGGCCACGGCGGAGGAAAAACAGCTGCTGGGCCAAGACGTGGACACCTTGTGGGAGGCGCCGGGCTGCCACTTGTGCAACCGCACAGGCTACAAGGGCCGCGTGGCCGTGCACGAGGTGGTCGTGATCGACAAGGCCCTGCGGCGCATGATCAGCGAGAAGCGGGACATCGACGATATCTACGCCTATGTGCAGCGGGAGCAGGGCGCCACCACCCTGCGCGGCGGCCTGCTGCGCCTGGTGCGCGACGGCGTGACGGACGTGGGCGAGCTGATGCGCCTGACCTATGGCTCCGATTGAAAGAGGAGGACACCATATGACACTGGAAGACCTGATTTTACAGGCCCGCGCCCAGGACGCGTCGGACCTGCACCTCACCCACGACCAGCCCCCGGCCCTGCGCAAGCTGGGCCAGCTGGTGCCGGGCGCGCCCCTGGCCCTCGGCGAGGCCGAGCAGATGATCCTCAACGTGATGACCCCGGCGCAGCGCGCGCTGTTGGACGCGGGGCGCGACGCGGATTTCAGCCTGACGACGCCCGACGGCCTGCGCCAGCGCGTGAACATCTACCGCCAGCAGGGCCATCTGTGCGCGGCGGTGCGCCTGCTGCGGGACAGCATCCCCACCATCGACGAGCTGGGCCTGCCCCCGGCGGTGCACCAGCTGGCGGCAAAGCCCCGCGGCCTGGTGCTGGTGACGGGGCCCACGGGCTCCGGTAAATCCACCACGCTGGCGGCCATGATCCAGCAGATCAACGCCACCCGGCGGGCGCACATCATCACGGTGGAGGACCCCATCGAGTACGTGCACACGCCGAAGCTGAGCGTGGTGCACCAGCGTGAGGTGGGCCGGGACGTGGGCGATTTCGCCGGCGCCCTGCGCAGCGCCCTGCGCGAGGACCCGGACGTGATCCTGGTGGGCGAGATGCGCGATTTCGAGACCATCACCGCGGCCCTGACGGCGGCGGAGACGGGCCATTTGGTGTTTTCCACGCTGCACACCATCGGCGCGGCCCACACAGTGGACCGCATCGTCAACGCCTGCCCGGCGGAGATGCAGCAGGAGGTGCGCATCCAGCTGGCGGGCGTGCTGCAGGGCTGCATCACGCAGGAGCTGGTGCCCCTGTCCGACGGCACGGGCCGCGTGGCGGCCATGGAGGTGCTGATGGGCACGGACGCGGCGCTGAACCTGATCCGCGACAACAAGTCCTACCAGCTGCCCAGCCTGATGCAGACGGGCGCGGCGCTGGGCATGCAGACGCTGAACCTGAACCTGGCGAAGCTGGTGCAGACAGGCCGCGTCAGCTACGGCGACGCCCTCACCAGGGCCAGCGACCCCGAGGAATTCAACGGATATCTGAACATGCGGTGAAAAACAAGCAGCGCCCCGGCGGAATTTCCGCCGGGGCGCTTTGCTGCGTTCTCATATTTTGTAGGGGCCGCCATTGGCGGCCCGCTTTTGCTGCGGGGAACGGAACGCCGGGGACGGCGTTCCCTACAGATCCGGGAAACACGGCCCGCAAACAGCGGCGGTCCGATAGGGTTGCCGCCGTAGGGAACGCCGTCCCCGGCGTTCCGCTGCTGAAAACAACGGTGGCAGCCCGCCCCTCACCGCGTCAGGTCGTAGCTGAGGCCCAGCAGCTGGTACAGCTGCTGGGCGGGGAAGGGGCTGTCCAGCAGGATGGTGAGCCAGTGTTCTTTATTCATGTGATAGGCGGGCAGGGCGCCCGGCTCGCGGCGCAGCGAGCCGATGAGCAGCGGGTCGCACTTGACGTTGATGAAATCCGCCGTGCCCGGCCCGGGCAGGCCCAAAGCGCTGCGGGAGGCCGTGGCCACCAGGGCGAACCATTTGCGGTTGTGCACATGGCGCAGGATGGCGGAATCCGGATCGCCCTGCCAGGGGTAGTCGGGCGCGATGCCGTACTGCGCCTCACTGTAGGCAAACACGTCCTCCCGCGTCATACGGGCGCCTCGTCGCTGGCCTGCTCCCGCGCCATCGCGGCGGGGATGGGCGAGCGGGGCCGCAGAAACCGGCCGCGCTTGTAATAGATCAAGAACAAAATGGTGGTGAGCACCCAGCTGATGGGGTAGCTGACCAGGATGGTGGACAGCTCATGCCGCAGCGGCAGCAGGGCCAGCAGCCACACCACGCGCAGCAGGCACACGCCCGTGCCGGTGATGATCATGGGCTTCACGGCGTCGCCGCAGCCGCGGATGGCCCCGGACAGGATCTCGATGCCCACAAAGGTGACGTAATAGGGCACCATATAGCGCACCATCTCCAGGCCGTACTGCAAAACGGCGGCGTCCTTGGTGAAGATGCCCAGCAGCGGCGCGGCGAAGGTGTACACCAGTACGCTCAGCAGCACGGCGGTGGCGCTCGTCATGCCCATGCACACGCGCACGCTCTTTTTCACGCGGTCGATGAGGCCCGCGCCGTAGTTCTGCCCCACAAAGGTGGTGATGGCGATGCCGTAAGCGCCGCAGATCATCCAGAAGAAGCCGTCCACCTTGCCGAAGGCCGTCCAGGCGGCCACGGCGTCCGTGCCGAAGGAGTTGATGCCCGCCTGGATGAGCAGGTTGGAGATGGCGTACATATTGGACTGCAGCCCCGCCGGGATGCCCACCAGCAGGATGCTTTTCAGCGCGTTTTTGTGAAAATGGATCTCCGCGGGGATCAGCCGGAAGGCGCGGGTGGTGTGCATCAGGCTGAGGGCCGTCAGCACGGCGCTGACCAGCTGCGACAAAATGGTGCCCAGGGCCACGCCCGTGACGCCCAGCCCCATGCCGGCCACAAACACCAGGTCCAGCACGATGTTGAGCAGGCAGGCCGTGATGAGGAAGTACAGCGGGCGCTTGGTGTCGCCCACGGCCCGCAGGATGCCCGAGCCCACGTTATAGATAAAGGAGGGGATGACGCCCAAAAAGTAGATGCGCAGGTAGGTGGCGGCGAAGTCCATCACGTCCGCGGGGGTGCCCATGGCGGCCAGCGCGGGCTTTGCCAGCACCAGGCCGATGACCGTCAGCGCGGCCCCGCCCCACACCGCCAGCGCG
>CATXYA010000090.1 GCA_958403605.1 uncultured Oscillospiraceae bacterium | reverse complement strand
AGCGCCACCATCCAGGACACCGACTCCCTGAAGGGGGCCGGCACTATCTACGAGGACGACATCAAAAAGTGCAGCGTGGGCCAAAAGGCCATCATCAAGAGCGACGCCACCGGCGACGCCGAGATCTCCGGCACCGTCAGCCAGCTGTCCCTCACGGCCTCCAACACGCAGTCCTCCTCCGGCTTCGGCGCCGAGATCACCGTGGATGACGCCGACAGCGGTCTGCTGGTGGGCCTGTCCGCCAAGGCCGAGATCATCCTCTCCCAGGCGGGCGAGGTGTACAGCGTGCCCTATGACGCCGTCGAGCAGGATGAGGACGGCAATGACGTCATCTACGTCAAGGACGGCGACGATTGGAAGGCCGTGCCCGTCACCAAGGGTCTGGAGACCGATTATTACGTCGAGATCTCCGGCCCGGCCCTCGCCGACGGCATGGAGGTGCGCGTGCCCATCGGCTCCTCCGGCGGCACGGACGATCCCTTCGCCGCCATGATGGGCGGCGGCCAGGTCGTCATGGCCGAACCCTCCGGCGGCGGCATGGCCATGGCCGAGCCCACGGGCGGCGGCCCGCAGGGGGGCTGAGCCATGGCCCCGCAGGAAACGTCCCTCATCCACATGGAGGGCATCTACAAACGCTATTACGTGGGCACTCCCAATCAACTGGAGATCCTCCACGGCATCGACCTGGACGTCCGCGCCGGCGATTTCATCGCCATCGTGGGCGAATCCGGCTCCGGCAAATCCACGATGATGAACATCATCGGCGCGCTGGACCGCCCCACCGAGGGCACCTATTCCCTGGACGGCAGCAACATCGAGGCCCTGAACGACAAGGACCTGTCCCGCATCCGCTGCCAAAAGATCGGCTTCGTGTTCCAAACCTTCAACCTGGTGGCCCGCACCTCCGCGCTGAAAAACGTGGAGCTGCCCATGATGTACAACGGCGTCCCCGGCTCTCAGCGCACCAACCGCGCCAAGGAGCTGCTGGAGCTGGTGGGCATGGGCGACCGCATGTCCCATCAGCCCAGCGAGCTGTCCGGCGGCCAAAAGCAGCGCGTGGCCATCGCCCGCGCCATGGCCAACGACCCGGCCATCATCCTGGCCGACGAGCCCACGGGCGCGCTGGATTCCAAAACGGGCCGCTTGGTGATGGATATCTTCCACCGCCTGCACGACGAGCAGGGCAAGACCATCGTGCTCATCACGCACTCCAACACATTGGCCAGCGAGTGCCAGCGCATCCTCACACTGCAGGACGGCCTCATCACGGGCGAGCGCCAGGGGGGAGGGCAGCGCCATGCTGTTATTTGAAAATATCTCCCTGGCCCTGTCGGGCCTGTGGGCCAATAAAATGCGCGCACTGCTCACCATGCTGGGCATCATCATCGGCATCGGCTCCGTCATCGGCATCATGACGGTGGGTGACAGCATGACAAGCTCCGTCACCTCCAGCATGCAGAGCATGGGCGCCACCAACATCAACGTCAGCCTGTCGCAGAAAAGCGATTCCGACGTCACCGAGGGCGGCATGACCCGCATGTTCCGTCCCAAAAGCTACGCCGAGGAAGACCTCTTCACCCCCTCCATGCTGGAGGATTTCCGCAAGGCCTACCCGGACGAGGTGTTTGCCATCAGCCTCACGGAGACCTTGGGCAGCGGCAGCTACACCATCAACGTGGACGGCAAGGAAGCCCCGGTCAACGCCACGGGCGTCAACACCGAGTATCAGAAGGCGCAGGACCTGGACATCGTCCACGGCCGTTTCTTCACCCAGGAGGATGAGGACAGCGCCCGCAAGGTAGCCGTGGTCAGCGATAAATTCTGCGAGACGCTCTTCCCCGGGCAGGACCCCATCGGCAAAAGCTTCCAGCTCACCGTGGGCAATAAGGTGCACACGCTGTACATCGTGGGCGTCTATCCGTACGAGGACAACGGCATGTCCATGTTCTCCACCTCCGACGTGCCCACCACCGACCTGTATCTGCCCATCACTACCGCCAAGGCCATGGGCCATCAGGCGGAGGGCTATTCCTCCTTCACCGTCGTGGGCGCGGCAGACGTGGACACCAGCGTCTTTCTCACCCAGGTGCAGGATTTCTTCGCCAGCTATTACACCCGCAACGATTCCTGGACGGCCACGGCCTCCAGCCTGCAAAGCCTGATGGAAGCCATGCAGGAAATGATGGGCACCATCAGCCTGGCCATCAGCGTCATCGCGGGCATCAGCCTGTTGGTGGGCGGCATCGGCGTCATGAACATCATGCTCGTCTCCATCACCGAGCGCACGCGCGAGATCGGCACCCGCAAGGCCCTGGGCGCCACCAACGGCTCCATCCGCGTGCAGTTCATCGTGGAAAGCATCGTCATCTGCCTCATCGGCGGCGTCATCGGCATCCTGCTGGGCACCGCTTTGGGCACCGGCGGCGCGCAGCTGCTGGGCTATGCGGCCTCGCCCAGCGCCCGGGCCATCGCCATCGCCGTCACCTTCAGCGCGGCCATCGGCGTGTTCTTCGGCTACTACCCGGCCAATAAAGCCGCCAAAATGGACCCCATCGAGGCCCTGCGGTACGAATAAAGGGAAGGCCCCAGCGCGCCCCTTCATCCGCTTCATTTCATTCGGCACCTTCCCCCACCGGGGCAATGTCATCAACTTAAGGATTCTTTGTGATAAAAGTAATTCGGTGGAGCGTGGAATAGCAGGAATCATCCCTGTATCCTGCTCACTGCTTCGCATTTCGCCGGGAGAATGTTCTTTCTCGGTCCCGAGAAAGAACCAAAGAGGGGCGAGGGGGGCATTGCGAGGCCCCCCTCGCGACCCCCTGGCGCTAAACAAGGAAGGCCCTGCGGGCACGCTCACTAACAGTACTTTATGCCATAACGTTCGCTCAATGCGCTGCATTGGCCCGCAGGACCGAATTTCAAAATGGGGACTTACGTCCCCAAGCCCCTCTGAAAGGCATGATTGCTTTCCTTCTTCGCTTTTTGTTAAGTTGATGACATTGCCCCACCGGGGGAAGGCAACGCGGGCGGCAAGCCGCCCTGCTACTACTTATTAAAATTTTTAAGTAAGCGTAAAGCTACGTTGTTTTTCCGCGAAAGAAGGAAAAACAATCGCCTTCCCCCGGTGGGGGAAGGTGGCAGCCGCAAAGCGGCTGACGGATGAGGGGGCGCCCGCCAGCATCCCCCATGCAGGGGGCGCCCGCAAACCTGCCCCTCTCCACCGCTCTTCCAAAAAACCACAAAAAAGCAGCCGCAGGAACTCTGCGGCTGCTTTTGCTTTTAGCTTCTCACTTCAAATAAAGGTCCATCCACGCCAGGATCTCCCGCATGCGGTCGATGCGGTTCTCCGGCTTGCCGCTGCGGGACAGCTCGTGGTTCTCCCCGTGGAACAGGCACAGCTTGGCCGGGCAGCCGTTGCGCTTCACGGCGCTGTACATGGCAAAGCCCTCGGCCATGTAGCAGCGGTAGTCCTCGTCCGAGTGGATCAGCAGCAGCGGCGTTTTGCAGTTCGGCGCGTATTTCAGCGGCGATTGCTCCCACAGCAGCGCCGGGTCCTGCCGCGTGGTGGACTTCTGGTTGTGCGGCGTGAACATCGGCCCAATGTCCGAGTTGTGCTCAAACGACACCCAGTTGGCGATGGACCGCTGCGACACCGCGGCGGCAAAGCGGTCCGTGTGGCCCACGATCCAGTTGGTCATAAACCCGCCGTAGGAGCCGCCCGTCACGCCCAGCCGCGCCCTGTCCACCGCGGGATACCGCCGCAGCACCTCGTCCGTGAAGGCCATCAGATCGTCATAGTCCACGGTGCCGTAGCGCCCGTTGATGTCGCCGAAGGCCGTCCCGCGCCCGTCCGAGCCGCGGGGGTTGCAGTAAAAGACAAAGTAGCCCGCGTTCGCCCACAGCTGCATCTCGTGGTGGAACACGTCGGAAAACACCGTGCGCGGCCCGCCGTGGATGTGCAGGATGCCGGGGTAAGACGCGCCCGCCGTGTATCCCGCGGGCTTCAACACCCAGCCGTGCAGCGCGGTGCCGTCGGCGGCGGAAAAAACCAGCGGTTCCGGCAGGCACACGGAATATTCCGCCGCCAGGCCGTCGCTGAAATGGGTGATCTGCTCGCCGTCCAGGTACAGCTCCGCCAGCGCCGGGCCGCCGTCCGCGGCCAGCACCCGGAATTCGCAGCTCACCAAATGGCCGCCGTTCACGTCGAAGCTGTCGCAGCTGCTGCCCGCCGTCAGCGGCCCCGCCAGCGCGCCGTCCGGCGCCAGCCGCCACAGGCGGGTGAAGTCCTCCACCGTGGAGAGGAAATAGTAGCTGCCGTCCAGGGCCTTCTGCCCGCGGCCGCCGCCATGGCGCGCGTCCGTGCCCACGCTGCCGCCGCCCACACAGGCGTCGTATTCCCGGCACAGCGTCAGGGCCTTGGTGGCCAGATCCAGCTTATATAGGTCGCAGTATTCGTTCAGGTCCGCGCTGGCCGCGCCCGTGGTGTTCAAAACAGCCTCCGTCTCGCTCAGCAGCGCAAAGGCCTCCACCCGCAGCGTGTCCGGCGCAAACAGCGTCTCGGTCTCGCCCGTGTCGAGATGGTAGAGGTACAGCCCCGCGTCCAGGCCCTGCACGCTCTGCTTCCAGGGCGTCGCCGCGTACAGCAGCCGGTCGCCGCAGACCGAGCAGGCCCCGCAGTCGGTCCATTCGTCCGCCAAAAAATCCTGCGCGCCCGTGCGCGGGTCCACCAGCAGATAGCGGCTGCGCTTGGCGTTGGTGAAGCCCATGCCGTTGAACCAGAAGGGCAGCTCATCCACCACCTCGTAGTTCTTTTTGCGCGTCTCCCTGGCATTGTCGTACAGCACCTTCACCAGCCAGCGCCCGTCCGGCAGCACCTGCAGCCCCAGCGCCTGATACGGCAGCCGCAGCACCTCCACCGCCTCGCCGCCCTCCGGCGAGATCTCGTAAAACAGCGAAAGCTCCTTGCCCGCCGCCGCCTCTTCCTTGGCCTTGGCGTCCCGCATCGCGGGGAACAGCAGCGTGTTCTGCGCCGTCCAGGCGTAGCTTTTGGCGTCGCCGCCCGCCGTCAGCCGCCGCACCTGCCGCTGCGTGAGATCATACAGGTACAGATCGCCCGCATAGTCGTTCTCCGCCCGCCGCGTCGCGGACACCACAAAGGCGATCCACCGCCCGTCCGGCGAAAAGGTGGGGTCGCTCACAAATTGAAATTCTAAAAACGTCTCGATCGCAATCGGTTTCATAGCAGCTCCTTTGTATCGTTTGATTTTTCTGAAAAGGTAAGATGGCTCCATGATAGCACGTCCCTTTGCCGCTTGCAAGCAGGGCCAAAGGGGAGCGGCCCCAAACCCACGGAAGGGAGCGCATGGCATCAATACTGGTGGAAAACCTTTCTTATACTCAAAAACGCGTCCGGAAACGAATTTCCAGGCGCGTTTTTATGTTTCTTCTTCTGATACATATACCGCAATATCTTCCAAGCGGCAATCCAGGATCCGGCACAATTTGTCAAGGGTATGCGTGGAGACCGGCAGATTCCCCTGCAGCCGCTGAACGGTGGCGTGGCTCATATTATACTTGACCCGTAAAGTATAGGTGGTCACTTTACGGCGCGCCATCGTTTTCCAAAGTGGATCATATCGAATCAAAGCTTTGCGGCCCCCTCTTGCTCTTATTATGGAGGGGAAAAGGGCAATTCGATATGGCTATTGTTTGGCCATAAGATTTGGAAAGGAAGGGCGCGTTTTGCAACGCGCCCCCTTGTCAATCTTCCCGTATTTCCACATGCAGCAGCGGGTTTTCCGCCGCGGCCTCCAGCAGCACAGGCAACAGCCGCTGGCCGTAGCTGTCCGCCGCGGCCCAGGCGCTTGTGCGGCACAGCACCAGCGTGCAGGGCCCCAGGCTCGTCAGACAGTCGAACAGCGCGTCCAGGTTGCGCCCGTAATAGGGCGGCAGCGCCAGCGCCGCCGCCAGATAGGCGTGGGCGGCCTCCCGCTGCTGCATCTGCGCGCAGTCCAGCTCGATCCGGTTCATTCCCACACCACCTCTCCGTCCGCGGTCACCCATACTTCCTGGAAGCTCTCGTAATGGTCCTCCGTGTAAAAATAAAGCCCGTCGCTGGAAAAGATCAGCCGTTTCGCGCCCCGGCCCCCGGCACCTAGCGTGTCCAGGTCGCACTCCGTGTAGCGGCGGCTCTGGGCCGTGGGCAGCAGGCCCTCGCGGTTGCCAAAGCGGTCGCCGCCAATGGCGGCCCCTTCCTGCCAGCGGTCCACCGGGCCGCCCTCCCAGCCCAGCGCCCGTGCCTCGGCCTTGGTGATGTAGTTCGGCGGCAGCGCGCCGTAGGTTTCCAGATAGCGCACCACATGCTCCAGGTCGTAGTAAAAGCCGTCCGCGTCCAGGACGTCCGGGGCTTCGCTGGCGGCGGAAGCCGCCCCGGAAGAAACGCCGGAAAGAGCCGCCCCGCCGGAAACGCTGGAAGAAACCGCGCTCCCCGCACCCTCGGATAGGGCGCCCGGCGCGCACCCGGCCAGCGATACCGCCAGCGCCAGGGCCAGCAGCACCGCGATCAACCGTTTCATGCCATCCCTCCTTGTAATAGGCTCAGTTTACCACGTTCCCGGCCCGCCGCCCAGGGGCCCCGGCCCCTCGCGACCAAACTCGTGTTTTTTTCGCCCTTACGCCGGCTGCCAGTCCGGCGGCACGTGCTGGGCGCCCCAGCGGCACAGCGCCTGCAAAATGGGCATCATCGACTGCCCCATTTCCGAGAGGCGGTATTCCACCTTCGGCGGCACCTGCGGATATTCCCGGCGCAGTACCAATCCGTC
>CATXYA010000089.1 GCA_958403605.1 uncultured Oscillospiraceae bacterium | reverse complement strand
GGGCGTCTGCGCCAGCAGGGGCCGGGTGCGCTCCTGCGCGGCGGCAAAGCGCCGCCGCAGCCGCCGCTCGGGCTTTTTGTTGCCGAAGCACAGGTACAGCAGCGCGCCCATGGGCATCAGCAGCGTCACCAGGATGATCCAGCCGATCTTGTAAGCCGGGTTGTCGTCCTGATAGACGATCTGCAAAATAAACAGCAGGCTCAGCACCGTCAGCGCCACGTCCAGCCAGGGGGCCAGCCCCACCAGCTTGGTGAACATCGCCAGCAGCCACACCAGCTGCACCAGGATCAGCAGCCCCGTCACCAAAATGCGGTTGAACACCACATTGAGAATTTTTTTCATGCCTTGTCCTTTCCTCTTCCGCCCGCATGGTTCAGGCGAAGGTCAATTCCTCCCAGTCCAGCGCGCCGCCGGGGGCCAGGCCGAACACCACGTACAGCGCGTGGGTGCCCGCCGCCGCCAGCGGCACGGCCACATCCGTCCAGCCGCCGTCCAGCGCCAGGGCCGCGCTGCCCGCCGCCGGGCCGTCCGGGGCGTCCAGGTGCAGCGAGACCGTGCCCGCGGCCCTGCCCCGCAGCCGCAGCACCGCCTGTGCCGCGCCGTCAAAGCAGAAATATTTGAAGCCCGCCGCCGTGCCGCCGGTGATGTTGGCCAGATAATGCCGCACGTCCTGCTGGCGCGGGCCCGTGCGCTCCTCAAAAATGTGCGGCTCCGTGTCCCGGGTGCAGTGGCGCGTCGTCAGCCGCCGCCCCGTCATGGCCGGGGCCGTCAGGCTGCAGCAGTAGCAGGCGTTGTAGCCGCCCCGGGCGGGCAGCGGCCCGCCGTTGAGCCCGCAGCTGGTCATCTCCGCCTGGCCGAACCAGCCGTCCGCCCGCAGCGGCAGCTTTTCCGCGCAGCCCTGGCGGCAGCACTCGATGCCGTGGGTCTGGCGGTGGTAGAAAACATACCAATCGTCTCCCAGCTGCACCAGCCCGCCGTGGGTGTTGCCGAAGGGGTTTTGCGGCGCCGTGTTGCCGCCCAGGCCCAGGTCGGCGTTGGAGATCAGCGTCCCCTGGTAACAAAAGCCGCCGTCGGGCCGGGCGCTCACCGCGTAGCACAACTCATGGCTCTGCTCGCTGGAATACACCAGCACGTACTGCCCGCGGATCCTGCGCGGCGACGACGCCTCGTAGAAGCCGTGGCCCGCGAAGTCCGTGCCCACCGCCGCCTGCTGGCCGGGCAGCAGCGGCAGCGGCCCGCGCCGGATGGTCAGCATGTCCGGCTCCAGCTCAAAAAAGGCGCTGTGCGTGGGCATGTTGGGGATCTTGTAGGGAAAGTCCGCGCCGGGCACGAAGCCCGTGTACAGGTACACCGCTTCGCCGTCCACCAGCACGCCGGGGTCGAACAGCATCTGCCCCGTGAAGGGCTTGCCGTCCGCGTCCCGCACCCAGCCCAGAAAGCGGAACGGCCCCTCGGGCCGCTCGGACACGGCCACGCCGCACTCGGCCCGCCGCGCGCGGTTATAATAAAGGTAATAGCGCCCGTCCGGCCCCTGCACCACATCCGGGGCCTGCAAAAATTCCGCGGGCGCGGCGCCGTCGCCGGAATTTTCCCGCGGGTAGGCCACGCCGTCGCAGCGCCACTGGCCCAGATCGTCCAGCGGGGCCGACCACACCAGGTAGTCGCCGGGGCAAAAGCCCTGGTCGCCGGGCGCAAAATCGTGGGAGCCGTAGGCGTACAGCCGCTGGCCGAACACGCGCGGCTCGGCGTCGGGCACGTACTCCCACAGCGGCAGATAGGGGTTCATCGCCACATGCTTCATTTCGTTTCCTCCCCCGGGATGGCCACGTCGATGGGCTTGTCCCGGTCATAAAATTTGCGGTCTTCGGGGCCGATGGGCCGCAGCACCCGGCAGGGGTTGCCCACGGCCACCACGTTCGGCGGCAGGTCCTTCGTCACCACGCTGCCCGCGCCCACCACCGTGCCCGCACCGATGGTGACGCCCGGCAGGATGATGGCGCCCGCGCCGATCCACACGTTTTCCCCGATGTGCACGTCCTTGTTGTACTGCATCTGCGTGCGGCGCAGCTGCGGGTCGATGGGGTGCGCGCCCGTGGCCACCGTCACGTTGGGGCCGAACATCACGCCGTCCCCCACGTAGATGTGGCCGTCGTCCACCAGCGTCAGGTTGAAATTGGCGTAGACCTCCCGCCCAAAATGGACGTGGCGCCCGCCCCAGTTGGCGCGCAGCGGCGGCTCCACATAGCAGCCGGGGCCGATCTCGGCCAGCATCTGCCGCAAAAGCGCCTCCCGCCGCGCCATCTGCGACGGGGGCGTGTTGTTGAACTGGTACAGCAGGTCCAGACAGGGGAACTGCTCCCCCAGAATGTCGGCGTCGCCGGCGTCATACAGCAGCCCGGCCTCCATGCGCCGGCGCGCTTCACTTTGTCCCATCGATCGTTCCTCCTGTTTCGGCGCGCTGCGCGCGCCTTTTTCCCCATCATAGCACGGAAAAAGCAAAAGAAAAAGGCCCCGCGCGGCAATGTCTCTTGACAGGCGGCCGCGTTTGCGCTATGATAAAGTCAAATATTAGACAATCCAACATTTTACCGGAGGTGAGTCCATGGACCGGGAAGCTGTGCGGGCGCACGTCAACTGCTACGGCAGGCTGCGGGATGTGCAATTCGCCGCCTATGAGCTGTATGCCAGAAAGCACAATTTGACGGCCAAGGAGCTGTTCGTGCTGGATATCCTCTGGTTTGCGCCGGAGGGCTGCCTGCAGTCGGAGATCTGCGAGCGGCTGTCCGCCACCAAGCAGACCGTGAGCGCCATCGTCAAAAAGTTTTGGCGGCAGGGCTATGTGTCGCTGACCGAAGCGGAGGCGGACCGGCGCAGTAAGATCGTCCGCTTTACCGGCGCGGGCACCGCGTACGCCAAAAAGATCATCCCGCCCGCGGCCCAGGCGGAAATAGACGCCATGGCCGAGCTGCAGGAAGAGGAAATTGCGGAGCTGGTGCGCCTGACCACGCTTTTTTCCCACCGCATGAAAGAAAAATTTGAACAGCTTCCCAGCGGAAGGAGCGGGTCATGATGGCACGGAGGGACCGGACCGTCCTTGCGGAAAAGCCGTTCCGCAAAAATTTGCTGGCGATCGCCCTGCCGGTGGCGCTGCAAAACCTCATGCTGGCGCTGGTGGGCGCCTCCGACGCCCTGATGCTGGGGCGGCTGTCGCAAAATGCCGTTTCCGCCGTCTCCCTGGCGAACCAGATCTCGTTTCTGATGAATCTGTTTACCGGCAGCGTTGTGGCCGGGTGCAGCATCCTGGTGTCGCAGTACTATGGCAAAAAAGATCACGGCACCATCAAAAAGCTGATGGCCATGGGCCTTACGCTCAGCGGAGCGGTGTCGGCCGTCTTTTTTGTGGCCGCCGTTTTCTTTCCCGCGCGGCTGATGCGCATCTACACGCCCGACCAGGAGCTGATCGCCATCGGCAGCGAATATCTGCGGATCGTGGGCTGGTCGTACCTGTTCGCCGGGCTGTCCCAGATCTATCTGATGGTCATGAAGATCGCGGACCGCGCCGCCGTCAGCGCGGCCATCAGCGTGCTGACCGTGGTGATCGACATGACGGCGGACCTGTTTCTGATCTACGGCCTTGCGGGCGCGCCCCGCCTGGGCGTTGCGGGCTGCGCCATCTCCACCGTGGTGGTGGAGGCTTCCGCCTTTGCCGTGTGCCTGGTGGATTCCCACCGCAAAAAGCACCTCCACCCCGACAGGGCTTCCTTTTTCAGCGTTTCCAAAACGCTGTACCGGGATCTGGCGAAGGTCACGCTGCCCGCTTTGGCAAGCTGCCTCACCTGGGGCGTGGGCTACTCCATGCGCTCGCTCATCATGGGGCATCTGGGCAGCGACGCGGTGGCGGCAGATTCCATCACCGCCCTGGTGCTGGAGCTTGCCACCTGCTTCTGCAAGGGGCTTTCCAGCGGCGCGGCTATTATGATCGGCCGGCTGCTGGGGCAGAACGAGCTGGCGGAGGCCGAGCGCTGTGCGGCCAAATTCTGGAGGATCTCGTTCCTGTGCGGCTTTGTGAACATCGCGCTGCTTGGGATGATCGGCCCCCTGGCAAGCATTTTTTTCGTCCTCACGGAGCAGGCCAGAAGCTATCTTCTGAAAATGATGGCCGTGGCGGCGGTGTACCTGTTTGCCTATCCGCTGAACAACATCATCGCCTGCGGCGTTTTTCCGGCGGGCGGTGATACCATTTACGACGCCCAATCGGTGCTGATCAGCAAATGGTGCTTCTCGCTGCCGCTGGCGCTGCTGGGCACCTTTGTCTTTCATTGGCCGGTCATGGTGGTATATCTCGTCGTCATGTCCGACGAGGTGGTCAAGGTGCCCTGGATCTATCCCCGCTACAAGAAATACCTCTGGCGGAGGAACGTGACCCGGGACGATATTTAAAAAGGGAGCAGAGACGATGGAATTTTATGAAGTGATCGCAAAGAGAAGGAGCATCCGCCAGTTCGAGGACCGGGAGATCCCCCGGGAGGTGCTGGAGCGCATCTTGACCGCCGGGCTGAAAGCGCCCTCCTCCAACCACCAGCGCCAGTGGGAGCTGGTGACGCTGACGGACAAGGCCGCCATCCGGGAGCTGGCCCAGCGCATCAAGCCCTATCCCTGCCGCATCACCGAGCCGAAAACGCCCCAGCAGGAGATGTTCAAGATCGCCTATCCTCGCCAGCGGATGATGGTGGCGGAGGCCGCCTGCGTGGTCCTGCCCTATTTCAAGTGCAAGTACGGCCTGAAAAGCACCACCAACGATTACGGCCTGATGGACTACGGCGCGGCCTGGGCGCTTATCGAAAACCTTCTGTTGGCCGCCACCGCCGAGGGGCTGGGCTCTGTCGTGCACATCCCCGTGAAAAAGGAGCCGGAGCAGATCAAGGAGCTGATGAGCGTCCCGGACGGGTACGTGCTCCCGGCCCTGGTGCTGCTGGGCTACGCGGCCCCGGACGCCTTGGTGCCCGCCCAGGTCAAGGCCACGGTGGAAAACAAGGTCCACTGGAACAAATGGTAACGTAAAAGCGCGGAGGCTTTCTTATGATCGTCAAAGAGATCGAGACAAAAAACGTCCTCACGAAATCCAACCTGCCCGTCAGCGACTATTCCGTCAACCCCTACGGCGGCTGCGCCCACGCCTGCAAGTACTGCTATGCCAGCTTCATGAAGCGGTTTACGGGCCACACCGAGCCCTGGGGCGCCTTTGTGGACGTGAAGCGCTGGCCCGCCATCCCGCACCCGGAGCGCTATGCGGGCAAGGAGCTGTTTATCGGCTCCGTGACAGATCCCTATCAGCCGCTGGAGGAGACCTATGGCCGCACCCGGGCGCTGTTGGAGCAAATGCAGGGGAGCGGGTGCAAGATCAGCATCGCCACCAAATCCGACCTTGTTTTGCGCGATCTTAACCTCATCAAGACCTTCCCGGACGCCCGCGTGTCCTGGTCCATCAACACGCTGGACGAGGATTTCCGGGCTGATATGGACGAGGCGGTGAGCATCGGGCGCCGCCTGGCCGCCATGAAGGCCTTCCACGACGCCGGGGTGCGCACCACCTGCTTCATTTCGCCCATCTTCCCCGGCATCACCGACGTGCCCGCCATCATCCGACGCGCCAAGGACCAATGCAACCTGGTGTGGCTGGAAAATTTGAACCTGCGGGGAGGCTACAAGACGGTCATTCTGGACTACATCCGGGAAAAATACCCCGATCTGCTGCCGCTTTATCATGCCATCTACCAGCGGAACGACCGCGCCTACTGGGCCGAGCTGGATGAGGAAATGCGGACGTTTACCGCGGCGGAGGGCCTGCCCTACGTGCGGGACGACGATTCGATGCAGCGCCCCTTTGCGGCGCCGCCTGTTGTGGTCAACTACTTTTTCCACGAGCAGGTGAAAAAGTCGGCGAAAAAAAGCGGGGCCGCCGAAAAGGAACACTCTTGAGCGGACGCCTGCAGGCCTTCCCGCCTATCCGCAGCGGCGGCCCTTAGCTGCCGCGCCGCCGGCAGAGGACGCCCTTCCCCGGCGCCTTTTCCTGTTCCTCCGGGAATTCAGCAGAAAAAGAAAGAGGGCGCGCTGCCAAAGCCCTGCTGGCAGCGCGCCCTCTCTTTTTTTGCTCCTTGTTCACCCCTGGGCCGCGGCCCAGGCCTGTTTGGCAAACGCCCCCATGGCCGCCAGGTCGTCCGCGTCCGGGTGGCTCTGCGCCTGTTGAAAGTTTTCCAGCAGCAGCTGCACCTGCTTGTTTGCCGGGTCCTGCCGGGCCATGGCCTCGTACCGCGCGCCCACGGAGGCGGGCATGCGGCCCTGGCACATGTGGCCGCCCAGCAGGCGGCAGCCCGCGGGCAGCAGCGCCGCCACCCGCTGGAGGATACCGTCGAAATAGGCGGGGTCCCCGCCAAAGCCCGCGGTGCCGAACAGCGCCACCGCCTGATTCTGCAGGCCGCCCAAAAACTGGGCCAGGGCCTCGGGGCAGGCGCCCTTGTCCGTCCAAAAGCCGAGGAAGACCACGTCCGCCCCGGCCGCCTCCGCGCAGGGGCCGCCGAAGGCCGCGCAGTTTTCCGCCCCCAGCGCCGCGCGGATGGCCTCCGCCGCCTGCCGGGTGTTGCCCGTCTTGCTCTCGAATACGATGGAATACGTCATTCCGGTTCTCCTTTCCCCAGGGCCTGCTTGGACAGGCCCGCCCCGGCGCTGCGCCATACGGTGTCCAGCGCCACCGTCAACTGCTCCTTCTGCGCGGCGGTGAGGCCCGCGCACACGGCGTCGTCCCAGGCGCCGAACAGGCCCGTCACCTGCCGGAACGCCGCCTGGCCCGCCGGTGTCAGCCA
>CATXYA010000088.1 GCA_958403605.1 uncultured Oscillospiraceae bacterium | reverse complement strand
TGGGCCGTGGCCGGCTTTGTCAAGCGCCATCCCGTGGGGGCGCTGATCCTGATTGCCTGCATCCTGCTCCTGGTGGTGATGCAGTCCTGTATGTCCTCTATGGTGTCGATTGGAAACGGCACCGTGGGCGCGGTGGCCGCCAGCACCTACCCCGCCGAGGATGGGGATATGCTGGGGGCCGAGGCCGCCTATTGCGGATTAGAGGCCGAGCTTCAAAATTACCTGGACACCTATGAAAGCACCCACAGCTATGACGAGTACCACTACGACCTGGACGACATCGAGCACGATCCCTATGTGCTGATCTCCATTCTCTCCGCGCTCCATGAGGGAGCCTGGACGGCGGACGAGGTACAGGGCACCCTGCAAATGCTCTTTGACCGCCAGTACATTCTCACCGAGGACGTGGTGGTAGAGCGGCGCTACTACATCGAAACCGATACCTGGACGGACGAGGACGGCCACACCCACCACGACAGCTACCGGGTGTACTACGATTATTTTATCTGCACCGTGACCCTCTCCAACGAAAACCTCTCCCATTTGCCCATCTATATCATGGGTCAGGATCAGCTCTCCCGGTACGCCCTCTTTATGGCGACCCTGGGCAACCGCCCCGACCTGTTCCCCTCGTCCGGCTATATCGGCAAGTACATCACAGGCGGCCCCACGCTCCATGAGGTGCCGGAGTCCTACCTGGACGATGAAACCTTTGCCGCCCTGCTCACCGAGGCGGAAAAGTATATCGGCTACCCCTATGTGTGGGGCGGCTCCAGTCCCAGCACGTCCTTTGACTGCTCCGGCTTTTTGTCCTATGTCCTGAACCAGTGCGGCTGGGACATCGGGCGGCTGGGGGCGCAAGGGCTTTACAATCTCTGCACCCGTACCAGCTCCCCCCGGCCCGGTGATCTGGTGTTCTTCGTGGGCACCTATGACACGCCGGGCGTGTCTCATTGTGGGCTGTATGTGGGGGACGGCTGGATGCTCCACTGTGGCGATCCCATCGGGTATGCCAACCTGAACAGCAACTACTGGCAATCTCACCTTTACGCCTACGGGCGTTTACCATGATTGGAGGTTTTACATGGCGACAAGCAAAAGCGCGAAAATCCAGGCCGAGATGGAAAAGGTCAAGGCCAAGATCAGCGAGGCCCAGGCCAAGCTGAAAGAATTGGAACAGAAGCACCGGGAGGCGGAAAACGAGGAGATTGTGGACATCGTACGGGGCATGAGCGTCCCCCTGGACGAGCTGCCCCTCCTGCTCCAGAAGCTCCGGGGCGCTTCTGGCCAGACTGGCCAGAAGTCCACCCCTGCGGGAGAGGGGGCGGCGGAATGAAAAAAGCGCGTGTGCTGGCGGCGGCCTTGTGTGCCGCCGTTCTGATGTGCGGATTCGCCACCCCGGCCTATGCCGGGGGCGGCGAGGAATACAAGGACGGCACCGGGGGCGTGGAGCTGTGGGACGGCCTTGACCCGGCGGAGCCGACCCCGGAGCCGAACCCCCTGACCCCGGACGGCCAGGGGACGGTGCTGGACAATGCCGCCGATGACGAGGGCAAGGAATTTTTCACCATCACCACGGCGGACGAGGCGGTTTTCTATCTGGTCATCGACAGACAGAAAAGCACAGAAAACGTCTACTTCCTGAACGCCGTCACCGTGGCCGATCTGATGGCCCTGGCGGAGAATACCGAGGGGGCCGCTCCCATCACTCCCGCCCCTGAGCCGGAGCCTGACCCGGAACCCACAACCAAACCGGAACCCCAGCCGGAGAAAAAGGGCGGAGCCGGGCCGCTTCTGCTGGTGCTGGCCGTGGTGTTGATCGGCGGCGGGGCCGGGTGGTATTTCAAGATTTACCGCCCCAAGCAACAGCGGGCCGCCGCCACGGAGGAGGACTATGACGAGGCCGACTATGACGGCCCGGAGGGCTATGACGATGATCCCCCCTGGGACGAGGACGGCGATGACGGGGAGCAGTCGGAATGAGCCGGGAACTGACCCGCGAGGAAAAGGCGGCGATCCGCTCTCTGGTGGAGAAATGGTGTGCCAACTATGACCGGGAATATGGCTGTCTGCCCCTGGATTGTGAGTGCTATATGCTGGGCAAGTGCTATACCGAGGCGCTGTGCCGCTACTTCCGGGAGGCCGTCCTGCCCCTTGATTCCAGGCTGGAGGCGGCCCTGGCCGCTGACGGCCCGGCCCCGGATTTCAAGAACTGCCCCGTGTGCGGCGGGGCCTTTGCCCCCAGTGGGCGGCAAATCTACTGCTCCCCGGCCTGTCAGGCCGAGGGGAACCGCCAAAAGAGCCGGGCGCGGATGCGGAGCAAGCGGGCCAAGCCTGGGGGCCGCCGTTACGATTAAGACAAAAGAAACCCGCTGTTTTCAAGGCTTTGCAGGGCCAACACAACGGGGGCCGGTACGTTTTCACGTCCGGCCCCTGTTTCCCGCCCTAAATCAAACATCTGGAGGTGTGCTATGGAAGAAAACTCTTTGAAAAATGCCGAGCTGACCGTGGAGCAGAACTATAACTATATCGACGGCCTGATCAACAACCTGCCCGCCCTACCCCCGGAGGAGGAAAAGCCGCTGGACAAGGTGAAAGAACCGCCCCGCCGCAGGCGGAGCCGGGAACGGGAGGAACGGTGAAGAAGCGCATCCGGGACGTGCCCATCTATGTGTGGGTGCGGCCCGACGAGCTGGAGGCCATCCGGGAGCGTATGGCCCAGGCGGGCGTCCGCAACCTGAGCGCCTATATTCGCAAGATGGCCCTGAGCGGTTATATCCTCAATGTTGACCTTGCCCCCGTCCAGGAGCTTGTTTCTCTCCAGCGGCGGTGTGCAAACAATTTGAACCAGGTGGCAATCCACGCCAACACCTACGGCGTGTACCCGGAGGAGATCAAGGCCCTGCAAAAAGACTATGCCGACCTGTGGGGGCTACTCTCCAATCTGCTGGAAAAGCTGTCGGACATAGCAAAATAGAAATGAGGGGAAGTTTCCCCTCATTTCTCCTCGCTTTTATCATTTTCATTTAACTTTTTAGATGGTGACGTTGTCTTAGTTGCTAATCTCTCACTAATATTATTACAGCATATCATAGTATAAACCTTATCCCATCCTATTTTATTAAAAAATTTATCCTTGGACATATAATCAGAAATTTCATCAATTAGGCTATCCATCCACAAAAAGTAAGTCTCTTTATCACGCGAAAACAATGCATGTATTTTAAATTTTATAGTTATCTCCACATTAAACTCATAGTTGTGATAATCATTTCTATCTTTAATTATTCCTAAATAATACTTTGAAAAACCAGGTTTTAAGTTAGTGCTAAACCCCCCAAAGAGACAGGCAATAGTTAAAGTAAAAATTGGAGTGTCAATTTTTAATTCATTTTTACTTTTCCTACTCACTTTGCTACTTTTGGGCAATACAAGGTCAAAATGATTATAAAATGCTCCGGAAGAATACATAGCACAAACAACTTTTCCTGAGGTGCTTTCCATATCGTCCTTAAACATTTTATCATTTGTAAAAGCAGAACGATTTAGCATGTCCTCAGAAAATAGTTTTAGAAATCTGTTTTTTAGTAAAATATCTGGTATATCTTCACGCTTTATAATCTGAACTTTTTCCCTGCTATCATCGTTGAAGCAAGCTGATAAATGTAAGCTTAGCTTTTCAATAATACAATACTCTAAAAGTTCAATTAAAATTGCTCCACTGTGAGTAGAAATGGCGACTGCGCGTTTTTCTGTGTCACTACCAACAACTTTGAACTTATCAATTGTATCCTGTTTCCAAAGAGTTTCAAGTGCCTTATTTTCGTAAAACGCTGATTGTAAATATCTAGTCATATCGGTTGCTATTTCATACTCAGGAATGTCAATTAACTTTTTTGATTTTCTATTATATACAATGAACCCCTTCAATTTCACTGTTTGATCTAACGCCTTAGACCTAGTATATGTAATCTTTGCCAGTACGCCCACCCAAACAGCAGTGCCCATACATATTAAAATTATAGCGCTATGTTCTACTCCCAATAATGCAACAATCCCCGTCGAACATAAGTTAACACCGATGGCAACAAGAACAGCGGTCATCACTAATTCTTTGGTTTTCTGCTGCTCTTTAATTAGAGAAGTTATTATATGATATTTATTTGTCATACTACAAAACTCTCCCTATATTTTTCTATTATTCTACCTCTTTCCTGCTTAATTGTCCATTATTTAATTTTACATCTTATGTGAGTGCAAACTTAGTAGGAGGGAAACTTACGGCCACGACCTACATCAAGCCCCACAAGTGGGCCGCGAAACGGACGGCCCTGCAGTCCATGAAAGACCGTTTCGACTACGGCTTGAACCCGGAGAAGCTGGGGGCGGTGTCCTCCTACCTCTGCGACCCGGCCACGGCCCACGCCGAGTTCCTTCTGGTGAAAAGCCAGTACCAAGCGGAAACGGGCCGGGCGGCGGAGCAGGGGGCGCTGTGCTACCAAATCCGGCAGGCGTTCCCCGAGGGTGAGGTAACAGCGGAGCAGGCCAACAAAATCGGCTATGAAACCGCCATGCGCTGGACAAAGGGCAAGTATCAGTTCTTCGTCTGCACCCATATTGACAAAGGGCACATTCACAATCACATCTATTTCAACTCCACCGCCGCTGATCGCTCCCGGAAGTTCCGCAACTTCATCGGCTCCACCTTTGCCCTGCGGCGGCTCTCCGACCGGGTGTGCCTGGAGCACTCCCTTTCGGTGGTGGAGCATCCCAAGCTCCACAGCAAGGGCAAGTATCAGCATTACGGCCAGTGGCTGGGCGGGGAGCGGCCCCTGTCCTATAAGGCGCAGATCCGCCGGGCCATCGACACGGCCCTGACCGAGCGCCCCGCCGACCTTGCCGACTTCCTCCGGCGCGTGGAGGCGGCTGGCGCTCAGGTGGTGCATGGCCGGGGCGGGGCAATCTCCTTCCGCGTCCCCGGCCAGGATCGGGCCACCCGCCTCCGGGCCTCCACCCTGGGGGACGGCTACGGCCTGAAGGACGTGCAGGCCGTCATCGACGGCAAGGCCCCCACCCGCAAGTCTACCCAGCAGGAGCGCCCCCGCCCGATCCCCCGGCGCGTCGATCTCATTATCGATATCCAGGAGCGAATGCGCCAGGGCAAGGGACCGGGGTATGAGCGGTGGGCCAAGGTTTACAACCTCAAACAGATGGCCGCCGCCCTCCAGTTCCTCCTGGAGCATGGGCTGACCAACTATGACGCGCTGACGGCGCAGACCACAGCGGCGGTGGATCGCTTTCACGCGTTGGCCGGGGAGCTACAATCCACCGAGGCCCAGCTCTCCAAGATGGACGCGCTCAAAAAGTCCCGTCGGGAGCTGGCCGAAAAGAAAAAGGCCCTCTACACGGAATACCGGGAGGCCCAGCGGCAGATGCGGGAATTGGTGGCCGTCAAGGGCAACGTGGATCACCTGCTCGGCCTGACGGACGGGCGGGAAAATAAGGCCCAGGAGCGATAGCGACGGGGCCGCAGACAGGGCGACTTCTGGCCATCGTGGCCAGAAGTGCCAGCGGGTTTGGGGGGCACCCCAACAAGCATTTTCGCGGCGCGAAAATAGCAAGTGTCTATACACTTGCCTTGCTTGCCGTTAGTGCGCGCCCCCAAAAGCCCACGAAAAAACGGAGGCCGCGTTTTCTACGCTTCCTCCGTTCCACGGGCCTTTTTCAGCCCCTCCGCTGTGGCTTCCAAAATCGTTAGTTCCTTTTCATCCATGGAGTTGAGCAGGATATCTATATGCTTGCGGCAGGTGCTTTCGCCGTTTAGCTTATCCGGGAAAAAGAATTGATCTACGGAAATATCCAACAGGGTGACGAGCTGATAAAAGGTGTTGAGGCTGGGATGCTGGCCCCGGTTTTCAATATACATGATGGAGCGCGGGCTGCGATCCACGAGCTGGGCCAGATACTCCTGCGTCCAGCCTTTGGCCTCTCTCCTGCGCTTAATCTCCCGTCCCAAGGCATGGAAGTCAAGCCGCTTGTCATATTGGTACATTTTCATATCACCCTATATTATTGTACGTTTCGGGTGAGGTTATGAGAACGAAATACAGTTTTATGAATAGGTAGTATTTTATTTCTTGTTTGCATCCTTGCATTCAAAATGCAGATCACCTATAATAAAAACCCTCCACTATAACACCAGACTTTTGAAATGAGATATACTAAAGCAAGATTGGAGGTGGTTTGCTGTGAACACATATAAAACTTCGCAGGTCGCCGCTGTGATTGGAATACACCCAAACACAGTGCGCTTGTATGAAGAATGGGGCATTATTCCAAGGCCGGAGCGGAAATTGAATGGGTATCGGGTCTTTACGGATTTTCACATTGACCAAATCCGGCTTGCCCGTACCGCCTTTCAAATTGAGATCCTGCAAAACGGCCTGCGCAAAAAAATAGTTCGGATGGTCAAGCTGTCGGCGGCGGGGAAGTTTGACGAGGCCCTTGCCCTGACACAGGCCTATTTAAGCGGGCTGCGTCAAGAGCGTGATAATGCGGAGGATGCGATCCGCATTGTAAAACAGATCCTATCCGGAGAAACCCAAGAGAACAGGGCCTCTCTGAAGCGGAAAGAAGTATCGGAATATTTAGGCGTTTCCATGGATGCCCTGCGGAATTGGGAAATGAACGGCTTGCTGGCGGTCAAGCGGAAAGAAAACGGCTATCGCATCTATACGGATGACGACATCAAACGGCTGAAAATCATTCGTGCCCTGCGCTGTGCCAATTACTCGCTGGAGGCCATTTTGCGGATGCTCCAGCAGCTATGCAGGAATCGCAACGGGGATATTAAGACTGTACTCA
>CATXYA010000087.1 GCA_958403605.1 uncultured Oscillospiraceae bacterium | reverse complement strand
AGGTGTCCTCGTCCATGACGATGAGGCCGCCGGAGCCCATCATGCTGCCGATGGCCAGCAGGTTGTCATAGTCGATGGGCGTGTCGATGAGGCTGGCCGGGATACAGCCGCCCGAGGGGCCGCCCGTCTGCGCGGCCTTGAACTGCTTGCCGCCGGGGATGCCGCCGCCGATCTCCTCCACGATGGTGCGCAGGGTGGTGCCCATGGGGATCTCCACCAGGCCCGTGTTCTTGATCTTGCCGCCCAGGGCGAACACCTTGGTGCCGGGGCTCTTTTCGGTGCCGATGGAGCGGAACCAATCGGCGCCCTTCAAAATGATCTTGGGCACGTTGGCGTAGGTCTCCACGTTGTTGAGGATGGTGGGCTTGGCAAACAGGCCCTTGACGGCGGGGAACGGGGGCCGGGGCCGCGGCTCGCCGCGCTTGCCCTCGATGGAGGTCATCAAGGCGGTCTCCTCGCCGCACACGAAGGCGCCGGCGCCCAGCTTGATGTCCACGTCGAAGCAGAAACCGGTGTCGAAAATGTTGTCGCCCAGCAGGCCGTATTCCCGCGCCTGCTTGATGGCGATGCGCAGGCGCTCCACCGCGATGGGGTACTCGGCGCGGATGTACACATAGCCCTGGGTGGCGCCGATGGCGTAAGCCGCAATGGCCATGGCCTCCAGCACCACGTGGGGGTCGCCCTCCAAAATAGAGCGGTCCATGAACGCGCCGGGGTCGCCCTCGTCGGCGTTGCAGCACACGTACTTCTGATCAGCCTGATTGCCGGCGGCAAACTTCCATTTCAGGCCCGTGGGGAAGCCCGCGCCGCCGCGGCCGCGCAGGCCGGAATCCAGCATCACCTGGATGACCTGCTCCGGCGTCATCTCCGTCAGCACCTTGCCCAAAGCGGCGTAGCCGTCGAAGGCGATGTACTCCTCAATGTTCTCGGGGTTGATGACGCCGCAGTTCTGCAGCGCGATGCGCTGCTGCTTTTTGTAGAAATTGGTGTCATCCAGGCTTTTGATGGTGCGGTCCTCGGTGACCGTCTCATCGTAGAGCAGGCGGGTGACGGGACGGCCCTTGAGCAGGTGCTCGTTCACGATCTCCTTGACGTTGCTCTCCTTCACCATGCTGTAGAACGAGCCCTCGGGGTAAATGACCACGATGGGGCCCAGGGCGCACAGGCCGAAACAGCCCGTGCGGATGACCTTCACTTCGCTTTCCAGGCCGGCGGCGACGATCTCCTCCTCAAAGGCCTGGGCGATCTTATCGCTGCCGGAGGACGTGCAGCCGGTGCCGCCGCATACCATTACGTGACTTCTGTACATGCTTGCTCCTCCTTTAGCGCTGTGCCGCGCCGATGGTGTACTCGGTGACGGGCTTGCCGCCCACCAGGTGCTCCGCGACCACGCGGGCCGCCTTTTCCGCGGTCATCTTCACGTAGGTCACCTTTTCCTGGCCGGGCATGAAGACCTCCACCACGGGCTCATATTGGCAAATGCCGATGCAGCCCGTCTGGGTGACCAGCACGCCGGACAGCTCCCGGCGGGCCACTTCCTCGGTAAAGGCGTTCAGCACCGGGCGCGCGCCTGCGGCAATGCCGCAGGTGGCCATGCCCACCACCACGCGGGTGGCGTCGTGCGCCGCTTCGCGGGTGTTGACGGTCTGTTTCATCTTGTCGCGGATGGCGGCAAGTTCAGCTAAGCTTTTCATACTGCGTTGCTCCTTTTCAGTAAGGTTTGTGTGTTTTCTGCAAAATACTCCCGCAGCCACAGCGCCACGCTGGGCTCGGAGAAGGGCACGCCGTCCAAAATGGCGCGCAGCTCCCGGGTGTCGGCGCAAAAGCGCTGGCCGTCGGCCTCCACCGTGTACACAAAATCCACGTCCGGGTTGCATTGGATCAGCCCCGCCATGGTGGCGGCCATATCGCCCAAAGGCGCCAGGTCGATGTGCCCCAGGGTGAACCAGGCGTGCACCGTGGTGCCCCGGCCCACCTCGCTGGCAAGCTCCATGCCGCCGCCGGTCAGCTCCGCCGCCATCTTCAAAAATGGCAGCCCCAGGCCCACCTTGCGGGTGGTGCGCGTGGTGTAGAACGGATCGGTGACGCGGGCGGCCACCTCGGGCGGCATGCCCTTGCCGTTGTCGGCGATGGTGAGGTCCAACCGCTTGGCCGCGGTGTCGATGGCAAGGGTCACGGCGGTCAGGGTAGCTTCAGCCGCCACCGCGTTCTCGGCAACATCAAGCACGTTCATCGAAAGCTCCTGCATGCGGTGAACTCCTTCCCTTCAACAGCCTTTTGATGGGGCCTGCGTCAGGCAAAATCAGTACTTTGCCAGAATGTCGTCCAGTTCGTCGCCCGTCAGGCGGCCGTAGACGTCGTCGTTGATGGTCATGACCGGGGCCAGGCCGCAGGCGCCGATGCAGCGGCAGGCGTCCAGGCTGAACTTGCCGTCGGCGGTGCATTCCCCGCCAGTGATCCCCAATTTTTCCTGCAGCTTTTCATAGATCTTGCCGCTGCCTTTGACATAGCACGCCGTGCCCAGGCAGACGCTGACCTTGTACGCGCCCTTGGGGCACAGGCTGAACTGCGAATAGAACGTGGAGATCCCGTAGATCTCCGCCAGGGGCCTGCCCAGCTCATCGGCCACGATGCGCTGCACCTCGATGGGCAGATACCCGTAGATCTCCTGGGCCTTTTGCAGGGCGGGCATCGCGACGCCCGGCATCTCGCGGTGTTCGCGCAGCCAGGCGACCAGCTGTTCCTCCTGCTCTTTGGTGCCGGTGAACGGCACACTGGAAAAGCGCCTCATAAAAACATCCTCCCGTCTGATGGTTGCAGGCACAGTTCCTCGCTCGCATGTTGCTTGCCGCCTGCATATACACATAAATTATATCAGAAGGCTGTTAAAAAAACGACAGCTTTAAATGGTTTCCAATTCATACAAAGGTAGAATTTTTTCGACAAAAACTGTGCAAATAGCCAATGGTTTTCCACGCCGCCCGCCTTGCGGAGCGCCGCGCAATCCCGTATAATCAAAGTAAGGACCCAGCGGATTGCCCAAAACAGGATGGGAGCGGTGAAGAATGAAGATCTCCGATATCCAAACGGCGCTGAACGCCCAGCTGCTGACGCCGGACGCGGACCTGGCGCACGAGGTGCACGGCGCCTGCGGCAGCGATATGATGAGCGATGTTCTGGCCTATGTAAAGGAGCAGGGCGTACTGCTGACGGGCCTCAACAACCCGCAGGTGGTGCGCACGGCGGACATGATGGACATGGTGTGCATCGTCTTTGTGCGCGGCAAAACGCCGGATGACGCACTGCTGGACATGGCGGCGCAGCGGGGCATCGCCGTGCTGCGCACCACCATGCCCATGTTCACGGCCTGCGGCACGCTGTACGCCCAGGGCCTGCGGGGCGGGGAGGCGGTGTCATGAGCGAGGCCATCCATCTGCATTACCAGGTGCCCGGCGACGATTTTACCCGCGCGGGCGAGGCCAGCGCCGACCTCAAGCGCCGCCTGAAAAAACTGGGCCTGCCCGCGGACACCGTGCGCCGCGTGGCCATTGCGCTGTATGAGGGCGAGATCAACCTCGCCATCCACGCGGGCGGCGGCGAGATCGACGTCGCCATTTCCGGCGACGCGGTCACCATGACGCTAAAGGACACGGGCCCGGGCATCGCGGACATCGGCCTCGCCATGCGCGAGGGCTGGAGCACCGCGCCCGACGAGGTGCGCAGCCTGGGCTTCGGCGCGGGCATGGGCCTGCCCAACATGAAGAAATATACCGATACCTTCGACATCCAGTCGCAGGTGGGCCAGGGCACCACCGTGAACATGAGCGTGAAGATGGGATAAAAAGACCGGCTGCCGCACAGCGGACTTTGAAATTCGCCGGTGAGGATAGCATTTGTGCTTGGGAGAAAGGGGGCTTGCCCGATGTTCGGATTTGGGATTGGGATGATGTGTTTGGTGGCCGCGGTGGCCTTTATCGTTCTGGCAATTGCCGAATGGGCCGCTTTGCGCCGTGCCAAGAACTTCCCGGAAGAGACCGAGGGGATAGTATGCGGCATGGTGCATCATTGTGTGCCCGCGCGGCCGGACCGGTATGCCCAGGAGGGCGAGGTGCCCCAGGATACGTTCCGCACCTGGTCGCGCAGCACCATCCACGGCAACAACGGCGGCATTAGTTTTTTACAGGCGCTGACCCCCTGGACCCATTACCCCTGTGTGCGCTTTTCCGCCGCAAACGGGGAAAAAACCTGGATCCCCAGCCTGGGCAACAAGGCGGGGCTGTGGCACATCGGCCAGCGCGTCCGTGTGGGGTATGACCCGGCGCGACCCGCTGAATATATTTTAGAGGGAGACCCCGCTCTGATGCGCTCCATCTGGGGAGACTTGGCGTGGGCGGCAGTGTTTTTTGCCGCAGGCATCGTCCTGCTGGCGCTCTGCCGGCTGTAAAGCCGGGCCACTGATGCGTGCATCAGGAAGAAAGGAGGCGGCGCCCGTGGAAAAGTTCATCCATGCCGTCACGCTGGACAAGGACAAATGCAAGGGCTGCATCAACTGCATCAAGCGCTGCCCCACCGAGGCCATCCGCGTGCGGGACGGCAAAGCGGCCATTGACGCCGAGCGCTGCATCGACTGCGGCGAGTGCATCCGCATCTGCCCCCATCACGCCAAAAAGCCGATCTCGGACCCGCTGTCCATTTTGCAGAAGTTCCAATACACCGTCGCCCTGCCACCGCCCA
This sequence comes from uncultured Oscillospiraceae bacterium, assembly GCA_958403605.1. Lineage (GTDB taxonomy): Bacteria > Bacillota > Clostridia > Oscillospirales > Ruminococcaceae > Ruthenibacterium. The sequence goes on along the minus strand of CATXYA010000087.1, from coordinate 2,161 downwards.
GCCTCTACGGGCAGTACAACAACCTGGACGAGCAGGACCTGGTGCTGGCGGCGCTGCTGCACATGGGGTTCGACGCGGTGTTCGAGGTGGCCAAGGCGGCGGAGCTCGTCAGCGAGGCCACGCGGCGCATTCTGCAGTCCGGCGCCATCGCCCAGCCCGTCGTCAGCTCGGCATGCCCGGCGGTGACGCGGCTCATCCGCGTGCGCTTCCCGCAGCTCATCGACCATGTGCTGCCCTTAGTGGCGCCCATGGAGCTGGCCGCGCGCATGGCGAAAAAAGAGGCTGTGGCCAAAACCGGCCTGCCGGAGAGCGCGATCGGCTGCATCTTCCTGACGCCCTGCCCGGCCAAGGTGACGGCCATCCACTGGCCCATCGGCTCGGAAAAAAGCGCGGTGGACGGCGCGGTGGCCATCAAGGAGATCTATCCCGCGCTGCTGGAAGCCATGAAGGCCATCGGCCCGCTGGACTACCTGGCCAGCGCCGGGCGCATCGGCCTGGGCTGGGCCGAGAGCGGCGGCGAGGCGGCGGGCCTCATTGCCACGGACAGTTATCTGGCCGCGGACGGCATTGAAAACGTCATCCGCGTCCTGGAGGACCTGGAGGACGAAAAGTACCAGCACCTGGAATTTGTGGAGCTGAACGCCTGCGCGGGCGGCTGCGTGGGCGGCGTGCTGCAGGTGGAAAACCCCTACATCGCCAAGGCGAAGATCAAGCATCTGCGCCGCTACGCCCCGGTGAGCCGCAACCATCTGCCGGAGGAGATCCCGGAGCCCATGCGCTGGGACACCGATTTGACGTATGACCCCGTGATGGAGCTGGGCGGCACCATGGCCGAGCGCTTTGCCCGCTACAACCGCATGGAGGAAATTTTGGCCGACCTGCCCGGCCTGGACTGCGGCAGCTGCGGCGCGCCCACCTGTTCCGCTTTGGCGGAGGATGTGGTGCGCGGCAAGGCCTCCGTGGACGACTGCACGGTGCTGATGCGCCGCCGCATGGAGGCCGTGTTGAAGGCCCTGGGAAAGGAATGAGCGCCATGACGACGGAAGAATTTGCCGCTACATGCGGCTTTGCCTGCGCTGTGCCCGCTCCTGCGCGGGCGGTCACCGGCGTTTTCACCGGCGATCTGCTCAGCTGGGCCATGGGCCGTCTGCCCGCGGACGCCGCCTGGTTCACGGTGATGGGCAACGTCAACACCATCGCCGTGGCCGCCTTGACGGACTGCGCCTGCGTGGTGCTGTGCCACGGCGCGCAGCTGGACGAAGAGGCCGCGGCCCGCGCCGCCGAGCAGGAGATCCCCGTCTACACCACGGACCTGCCGGAATTCGACGCCGCGCTGCGGCTGGCGAAGCTGCTGAAATTATAGGATCCAAAGAAAAGGAAGGGGGGCGGGCGGCATGGCGCTGCGGTATGACCTGCACATCCATTCCTGCCTGTCGCCCTGCGCGGAAGACGATATGACCCCCGCCAACCTGGCGGGGTTTGCCAAGCTGGCGGGGGCCGACCTCATCGCCGTCACCGACCACAACAGCGCCCGCAACCTGCCCGCCGTGCAGACGGTGTGCGCAGCCTACGGCCTGCGGCTGCTGCCGGGCATCGAGGTGAACACCGCCGAGGAGATCCACCTGCTGTGCTATTTCCCCACGGTGGCGGACGCGCTGGCCTACGGGGAGGCGCTGTACGCGGCGCTGCCAGCATTCCCCTACGACGAGCAGATCTGGGGCCGCCAGCTGGTCATGGACGAAAACGATGAAGTCACCGGCACGGTGGAAAAGCTGCTGACGGGGGCTGTTTCCTGGAGCCTGGCGGAGGCGAAGCGCCGGTGCGAGGCCGTGGGCGGCGTGGCTGTGCCCGCCCACATCGACGCGGACAGCTATTCCGTGCTGTCGGTGCTGGGCCTCTTCCCGGACGATCTGGGCTTTGCCGCCGTGGAAGTGCACCTGCCGCAAAAGCTGCCGGGCCTCATCGGGCGGGGCTTTGTGCCCTCCGGTTTGGAAGTGCTGCATTCCTCCGACGCCCATCAGCTGGCGGACGTGGCCGCGGACCCCTGGCAGCTGGCGGAGGATTCGGTATTGCAAAAGCTGCTGTGAGGCGGGGGAGGCGGGCGGACGCCCCCTCATCCGTCCGGCGTTCCACGCCGTCCACCTTCCCCCACCGGGGGAAG
>CATXYA010000086.1 GCA_958403605.1 uncultured Oscillospiraceae bacterium | reverse complement strand
GAGGCCTCCTCCCGCCGCCTGTGGATCAAGATCAAGGCGGCGATGTTCCCCCAGCCGCCGGGCCGCAGAAGGCTGCGCAGCAGCAGGGCGCCGAAGGTGCGGGGAAAGAGCATCAGGTCCGTGTACTGCGGCTCCGTGTGCACGGCCCCGGCCACCGCAAAGGCGCCCAGCAGCGGGTAGAGCAGCAGCACCAAAAGGCCCGCCCAGGCCAAGATGCGGGCGGTGCGCAGCGTGCGCTGCGGGGCAGGCCGCCCGCGGCGTAGCACCACATAAAAGGAAAGACAGGCCAGCAGGGCGCTGCCCCCGGCGGTGAAAGCAAACAGGAAGAGCTGGGGCTGCGTCGTCACAAAGATCGCCGTGGGGCCGTCCGCGCCGCCGATGACCCCCACGGAGGCGGAGGCGCTCAGCGTGAAAAGGACCGGCACCAGGCTGCACACCATCCACACCGCGCTCAGCGCCGCCAGCGCCAGAAACAGCCAGCGCCAGGGGCTGCCCGGCGCCACTGCGTACTCGGCCATCTCCGCGTTCAGCCGCGCCGCCACCGCGCCGGGCGCGCCCAGGTCGGCCATGATGGCCTCATAGGCTTCGCCCGCCTCGTGACGGGCCTCCATGCTGGTGGCAAGGTCGCTCATCACCCGCACCCGCACCTTCCAGGGCAGCTTCAGCTTCCATTCGATGGCGTTCATATACCGCTTGACGGGCGGCAGAAAGCTATTCTTTTTCATGAGGCGGCCTCCTTTGTCATCGTCAGAGTGGCGCTGGCCGTTTTCAGGCCCTTGACTTCGATCTGCACGGAATACGTCCCGTCCAGCGGCGGGATGGCCCCCGCCACCGAGGTGTCCTCGGGGTAATAAAGCGTCCACAGGGGCATTTGGCCCGCCAGTTCTCGCACCAGGCCGCCCGGCTCCGAGCGGCTGCCCTTGCCCCCGGCCTTGTAGTCGGTGCCCTTGCCGAAGGTGACGGCGTAGCTCACGGCATCGTCCAGGTCCGCCGGGTCGCCGAGATAGGTCAGGATGAACTGGGCCTGATAGGCCAGTTCCATCCCCGCCTGTACCTGGGCCTTGACCTCTTCGTCGGCGGGGCCCACGCGGTATTCCGCGCGCCACAGCTCATTTTCGCCCACGAGCGTGTAGGGCATGGCCGCCACGCTGGCCGCATCGTGCGGGTCGGCGGGGCGCAGGCCCGGCGCGCCCACCCAAACCAGGATCATCACCAGCACGGCCAGCACGATGATGCCGCCCAAAATGTTATTGCTCCGTTTCATTGCCGTCCTCCTCAAACCCCCGCACGCAGGCGGTGAAATCGTCCCACAGCTGCCGCTGCTCGGCTTCAGCGGCGCGGCCCGCTGTGGTGACAGTGTAGACTTTCTTCGGTGCGGCGCGTCCCTCACCTGTCTGCCAGGCCGATTGGATGAGCCCGTCATCCTCCAGCCGGTACAAAATGGGGTACAGCGTGCCCTCTTTCAGGCGGAACCTGCCGCCGCTGGCCTTGTCCATGCGGGCCAGCAGCTCATAGCCGTGGCCCGGCCTTTGGCACAGCAGGCGCAGCACCAGCATTTCCAGCACGCCCTTTTTCAATTGGCGTTCCAGGCGGCTCTCCACAGCGGCACATCCTTTCAAAATAGAATCATTTAGTATTGCTAAATACATAGTATCATATTTTATCCTTTTGTCAAGAAAAAACTACAGCGGCCCCTGTTTTTGTCTAGAGTCTGTTTAAACAGTTTTAAAACAGACTCTAGGCAGCGGCGGGGAACTGTGCTATAATAATTTGTAGTTCAAACTATTTTGTGAGGAGGAGTGGCAATGAGCATCTTATCACAGCTCAACGCGGCGCCCATGTTCCTGATCGCGGGGGGCGTCATCCTGTTCATCCTGGCCCTCAGCGTCATCTTTCTGGTGCGCAGCTGGCGCGCCGGCGTGGCGATGGGCATCGACAAAACCAAGCTGCGCCGGGCGGTGACGTCCAGCGCCACCTTCACGCTGCTGCCCAGCGTGTCCATCCTGCTGGGGGTCATCGCGCTGTCCGGCTCGCTGGGCATCCCGCTGCCGTGGATGCGCCTGTCCGTGGTGGGCGCGCTGCACTACGAGGGCAACGTGGCTGACGTGGCGGCCCGCGCGGCGGGCATGCCGGGGGGCCTGGGCAGCGGGGAAATGACGCCGCAGCTGTTCGTCACCATCGGCCTGGTGATGACGCTGGGCATCCTGGCGGGGTGCATTTTGTGCGTCGTGCTGCTGAAAAAATACCTCGGCAAGGTCCAAAAGGCCGGGGCCAAAAGCGGCAAGCCGGCGGGGAAAAAGAATTTCGGCGACGTGGTGTTTGCGGCCATGTTCGTGGGGCTGGTCAGCGCCTACATCGGCTCGTATTTGGGCGAGGGCACCAGCACGGGCAACTGGATGCCGGTGCTGGTGGCGGCGGTGAGCGCCGCGGCCATGGGCGTGTTTGAATACTTCGCCCGGCGCAAAAACATGGCCTGGCTCGATAATTTCTCCATGGCGGGCAGCATGCTGGTGGGTATGGCCGCCGCCGTGGCCGTCAACTTGCTGTAAGGAGGGGAAACGCGATGGAACAAACGGAAAAACAGGCCCGCTATGAGGCCTATACCGCCTTTGCGCACCGCCTGGGGCGCATTGGCCTGCTGCTGGGCATGGCGCTGCTGCTGGCCGCGCCGCTGGCGATGGGCGCCGTGCTGGGGGCCGGGCCCAACTGGGGCGCGGTGCTGACGGGCTTTTTGCAGGTGGCCGCCATTTACTGGACCAGCGGCATCGTGGAATTTTTGGTCTATGCGCCCATGCTGGGCTCGGGGGCCTATCTGGCCTTCATCACGGGCAACCTCATCAACTTGAAGATCCCCTGCGCCGTCAACGCGCGCGAGATCTGCAGCACCGAGACGGGCACGCCGGAAAACGACATCGTCTCCACCCTGTCCGTGGCCGTCAGCAGCCTTGTCACCACGGCGGTGCTGGCCATCGGGGTGCTGTGCCTGGTGCCGTTGCGGCCCATCCTGGAAAACCCGGCCCTGGCGCCCGCGTTCAATAACGTCATCCCGGCGCTGTTCGGCGCGCTGGCGTTCAAGTATTTCTCGCAGCAGTGGAAGGTGGCCGTGGCGCCGCTGGCGCTGATGTGCGTGCTGTTCATCGCCGTGCCCGCGCTCATCCCCAACGTGTCGTTTCTGGTGCTGCTCTCGGGCGGCCTCGCCATCGGCATCGCCTGGCTGCTGTGGAAAAAGGACCGGCTGTGAAAGATTACGTCCACACCCCCGCGCTGACGCCTGCTGCCAAGGCACTGCGGCGGGAGATGATAAGGGTGGAACGCCGCCTTTGGTAAGATTTTCTGTGCATGGATCCGGTGCGCTTTTTGCGGCAATACGATCCCAGGGGGCCTTCTCAAGAGAGAAGGCCCCCTGGGATCGTATTAGTAAAGGGCAGAGCGGTACCGACGCCGCCGGCAGCAACGGCTTTGCCGTAGGGGCCGCCATTGGCGGCCCGTTTTGCGAAAAGCTGCGTCCGTAGGCGCACACAAAACAGGCGGCCAATGGCCGCCTCTACGGAGAATGTGCGTGCGAAAGATCATGCGGAATCCCACCACTGCCTGCGGCGGTCTCGCACCCTTTCACAGGGGAGGCTTTTTTTGCACCGCCGTGGGGTACTGCCAATGAAAAGAGTTCCAGCGCACAGCTTGTCGTTCACTTGTTAAAAGAACTGTATCTGCAGCACCCACCCCGCCGCCAGGCTGGCGGCGTTGGCGGTGACGGCGTAGGCGACGCGGCGCGCCGGGGTGCCGCCGCGCAGGAAGCGGCGGTACAGCAGGCTCTCCGTGATCACGATCACCACCTCCGCCGCGGGCAGGATGAACAGCAGGGCCGACATCGCGCCCCATCGGTCAACGGCAAAAAACAGCGCCAGTGTCAGCGCCGCCTGGGTGGCCAGGTTCACCCACGTCAGCGTCAGCCAGTTGCGGCGGGCGCGCCCGAAGCCGAAGGCCGCCAACAGCAGGCCCTCGACCAGCAGGGTGGGGAAGAACGTTTGGCAGAACTGCCGCGCGGCTGCCTGCCAGGGGGTGTCATACACCGCCTTTAGGCGCATGGTGGCGAGGTCCAGCGCCAGCGTCTCGGAAAAACGGGTGCGGTGGTAGGTTTCACTGCTCACGTGCAGTGTGCCGTCGGGCCACACGGCCACCACGCGGAAATCATCCGGCGGCAGATAGCCGAAGGTGAACACGCGACTGCCGTCCGCCTGGGTCTCGCCGCGCACGTCGCCGTATAAGGGGCGGCTGGTGCCGCCGGTGCGCGCCGCGTGCCAGCCGTCCGTCTCCAGCCCCCGCAGGGCGTCCAGCATCGGCTCCTCGTAGGTGCCGTCGTTTTCCAGGGCGTAGTTGCGCCCTTCCTCCTGCACCAGCAGGTCGAGATAAAAGCCCTCGGCCTCCGCCGGCCATTCCTCCACGCGGAGGATGATCTCCGGCTTCGGGCCCATATCGGCAAAGGCCGCCGGGGCCAGGGCCAGCGCGGCCAGGCACAGCGCCAGCAGGGCGCACAGCCTTTTCTTCATGGCGCGCCACTCCCTTCGCGGACCAGCGCGCCCGCCCAAGCCAGCAGCTGCAGGGACCGGGCGCGGAACGCGGCCTGATCCCCCGTCGCCGGGGCCTCCAGCAGCGCCTGCTCCTCCGGCGGCAGCGCCGCGCGCAGGGCGGCCCTGCGCCCCAGATATTCGCCCGTGCGGGCAAAGTGGCGCGCCGTCAGCACAAAGCGGACGGTTTTGGCAAGCTCCGCCAGCACCGCCGGGTCCTGCGCGTGCAGCAGATTGTGGCAGCAGGCGTGATAGACCCCGCAGGCGCCCGTGTGGGCGGCGCGCTGGGCATCTGCCCGCGTGGGGGCGGCCAGCACCGTGTCCAGGCTGCCCAGCCAGGCCGTGGTGTCATAGTAAAACTGAAAGCAGTCGGCCCGGTCCCAGGCGCGCAGCGTGTCCGCGTCGGAAACAAAGCCGCACAGCAGCTCCCGGTGGGGCAGGGCGGCGGTCAAGGCCTCATAGGCGGCCAGCGTCCCGCCGTCCAGCCGGTCCAGCAGCACCACCACATCGATATCGCTGTCCGGGCCCGCCTCGCCGCGCCCGCGGCTGCCCTGCAGGCCCACAAAGACCAGGCGGCTGCCGAAGGCGCCGCGCAGGGCCTCCACAAACTGTGCCATCCAGGCGTGTAGTTCCCGTTCGTCCATTGTTGCTCCTTTCAGATCGTCAGCGCCAGGCACAACATGCCCAGGTAATAGGTGATGAGGTTCAGCGCGCGGAAGGCCGCGCGTTTTTTGTAATAGAAGTAGAGGAACAGCAGCACGCAGTCTGACAGCAAAAACAATACGCCGCCCACCGCGGCCAGCCACACGCCCGTGCGCAGGGCGTACACGGCGCTTTGGGCGCACATCAGCCCCACGAAAAAGGAGTACAGCAGCGCGGGCAAGGCCATGCGTTTGAGGCGGAAGCGTTTTTTGTCCCGCGCGGCCAGGGCCGCCGCGCCCACCAGGGCCAGTGGCAGCAAAAATTCCGCCGTGTGCCAGCCCGCCGCCAGGCCGAAGACCAAACAAAATCCCGCGTGGGCCAGCGTGAAGCACACCGCCCCGGTCAGGAAGAAACGGCTGAAAAACCCCGCATGCACGTTGGCAAGGCCCAGCAGCACATCCCCCGCCGCGCACAGCGCCAGGCAGGCCAGCAGGCCCCAGAAATAGCCGCTGCCATCGGCCCGGCACAGCGCCACCGACAAAAAGCCCAGGCTGGCCGCGCCCTTGGCCCAGGGGTAATACTTCATCCAGGGCTTGTGGTAAGCCGCCGCCAGCAGCGCCGCCAGCGCCAGCAGGGAATAGGCCAAACATACCGCCGTCACCGCCGCACCTCCTTTGTCCTCTGTCCTTATCATACACATCCGGCGGCGGAAAGGGAAGTGACAAAGCGAAAACAACGTGTTATGATGGTTTCATTCTGGTGAGACAGGAGGTGGACCGGCCTTGAAACTGGTGATCGACGCGGCTCCATGCAAAGCTTGACGCCCGGACGGGGCTGCATGGAGCGTTTTTGAAAAAACCGTCCGCTCAGGCTTTGCTTTTTTGAAGGAACGATCTCAAAAAAGGAGCAAAGTTTGATGAAAACGAAAAAGAACGATTTTGCGGGCATGGGCCCGTTTTTGACCTTGTGGAGCACCCAGGCGCTGTCCGCCCTGGGCAGCTCCATGACAGGGTTCGCGCTCATCGTCTGGTCGTACCGGCAGAGCGGCTCGGCGCTGACGACGGCGCTGCTGTCGGTGTGCACCTACGCGCCCTACGTGCTGCTCAGCCTGTTTGCCGGGGCCCTCAGCGACCGCTGGGACAAGCGCCGCACCATGCTGGCCTGCGACGCGCTGGCCGCCGTGGGCACGCTGGTGCTGTTGGCGCTGTGGCGCGCCGGCAGCCTGGCGCTGTGGCATATTTACGCGCTGAACGTGTTCACCGGCATCATGAACACCGTGCAGCAGCCCGCCGCCGAGGTGGCAGCCACGCTGCTGGCCCCGCGTCAGCAATACCAGCGCGTGGGTAGCCTGCAGGCGCTCTCCAGTTCCCTGGTGTCCATCCTCACGCCCGCGCTGGCCTCGGCGGTATTGGCCTTTGGGGGCCTGGGCCTGGTGATGGCCGTGGACCTGGCCAGCTTTGCCGTGGCGTTCCTGACGCTGCTGCTGGTCATCCGCATCCCCCGCCCCATGGCAGAGCCAAAGCGGGAGCCCGTGCTGGCCAGCTGCCGCGCGGGCCTGCGCTATCTGGGGGAAAACAAGGGCCTGTGGCATTTGATTCTGTTTTTGGCGGCCATCAACCTGACGGCTTCCATGTATGACGCCGCGCTGCCCGCATTCACCCTCTCCCGGGGCGGAGATTGGGCGCTGGGGGCCGTCAACACCT
>CATXYA010000085.1 GCA_958403605.1 uncultured Oscillospiraceae bacterium | reverse complement strand
TAAAATGCAGACAACTCGTCCGCGTGATCGGAATCCAAAACGACATTCCATCCCACAAGATCAAGTGCCATGATACGATCCCTCCCCATTTTCTGATCTGACGAGTACGCCTATCCGCCGCACATTGGAGGTTCAAAAAGCAAAAAGAGGCACGTTTGGCGTGCCTCTTTTTGAATGCTTTCAATCGTCATCGTCGTCCTTCGGCAGCACGGGGTCTGTCCCCTCGATGCCGCCCTGCTGCCCGTTGCCGTGGCTGCCGTCCGGGCCGACGCCCGCGCCGCCCTGGGCGGAGGAGCTGGTCTGGGTGGGCTCCTTGGCCACATACAAAATGACCGTGTCTTTGTCCAGATCGATAATGTCGCCCTCGGCACGGTTGCAGTCCACCACCATGCCCTTTTCATAAGCGCCGTTGTTCTCTTTTTCCACCGTCGTGTACTTGATCTCCAGCAGGCCAAGCTGCCCGGCCGCCGTCTCGTAGTCATGCCCCACGACCGCGGGCATCACCGCCGTATGGGCGCCCTGGCTGACCACCAGCTTGATGACCGTCCCCGGCTCCACCTCGGCCCCCGACAGCGGCGACTGGCTGATGATCTCCCCTTCCGGCACCGTGGAGCTGTACTCATACTTCGGCTGGAAGAGGAAGTTTTTCTGATAATCCTTATTGGCCGCCACATCACCGTATTTGAGGCCCTTCAGCGTGGGCACCAGCACGGTCTTTTCCACCAGCGGTACGCTGGAACTGCTGACAGCGGAACCACTTTGGTTTGCGGAAACACTTTGCGGCACAGAGGAAGAAGAGCTCTGCTTGGGCCGCGGCACCATCGAGAGGATGGCCCACAGGGAAAGCGCCATCACCACCACGAAACCCGCGGCGGCAATGCCGATGTACTTCCACTGGCGCGGCGTCAGGCTGCCGGCCAGGGAGGGTGCGCTGGGCGTGGTGAGCGCCGCCAAAAGGTCCCCCGCGTCCTCATAGCGCTCTTCCGGCGTCAGCCGCATGGCCGCGGCAATGGCCGCGGAAAAATAAGAAGGCACCTGCTTGAGGATGGCGTGGGCCGTGGGCAGCGTGTCCTGCGCGCGGCGCAGGTTGGCGGGCAGCGGGGAGCGCCCGGTGACCGTCACATAGAACAAGGCACCCAAGCTGTAAATATCAGTGTATTTGCCGTCGAATTCCGCCACGGAGTACTGCTCGGGCGCGGCATAGCCGTCCGCCACCTGGGCTTTCAGCTCCCCGCCCGCAGTGCGCAGGCCCAGCGTGGCGTAGCCGGACAGCTTCGCGCCCTCAGGTGTGATGCGCACTGTATCCGGGCTGACGCCGCGGTGCAGCAGCCCCGCGCGGTGCATCGCCTGAACGCCGTACACCACAGGGCGCAGCAGCTCCAGCGCCTCTTCATGCGTCAGCGGGATATGGCGCTCATCCAGATACTGCATCAGCGTCATGCCCGTGTCCGGGTCCCGCACCGCATAGGCGGTATCGTTGGCCTCAATGAGGTCCAGCACCCGCACCAGCCCCGGCTGTTGGCCTATTTGAGCCAGCGTGCGGTAAAGGTCGATAAAATCCATGCGCGTGGTCTTGAACAGCACCTCGCGCCCTGCGCGCGGGATCACGCGGCCGTCCGCGGCCCGGGCGGAACAGATGGTGAAGGGGATATACTCCTTCACCAGCACCCGCTCGCCCGTGTCACCGTCGATGGCGTCGTAGCTGACGCCCTCGCCGTCCACGGCCACGCAGCGGTACAGGGTATAGCGCCCGGCCAAAAGCGTGTTGACGGGCAGCGCGCCCGCAGGGTTTGTGTTGGCGAAACTTTGGCCGCAGTAAGGGCACCGTCCCGCGCCCGCGTCCACGCGGGACAGGCAGTTGCCGCATACGATCTGGCTCATTCGTCTTTCCTCCAGTTCACAAGCTCATCGATCCGGTCCCGAGTCAGCGGTCTAGGTCTTCCTCGTTCTCCAGATTGTGCCACACGTTCTGCACGTCGTCGTCCTCTTCCAGATGATCCAGCAGCAGGCCCATCTTCTTCAGGTCTTCGGGGTCCGTCAGGGCCGTGCGGGTGCTGGGCACCTGGGCCACGTCGGCGGAAAGGAACTCGTAGCCCTTTTCCTCCAGGCTCTGGCGCACTTCGCTGAACACCTCGGGCGCGGTGATGATCTCGGCCACGCCGTCGCTCATATCAAAGTCCTCGGCGCCCGCGTCAAAGGCGTCCTCCATGACGGCCTCTTCCTCTTTGTCCTCCACGTCCAGGACGATGACGCCCTGCTCGGTGAACAAGAAGCTCACGCAGCCGTTGTTGCCCATGTTGCCGCCGAATTTATCGAAATAGTGGCGCAGATTGCCCGCCGTGCGGTTGCGGTTGTCCGTCAGGGTCTCCACCATCATGGCGACGCCGGAGGGGCCGTAGCCCTCATACACGATGGTCTCGTAATCGTCCTTTTCGCCGCCCTCGGCCTTTTTGATGATGCGCTGGATATTGTCGTTCGGCACATTGAGGCCTTTGGCCTTGGCGATGAGGTCGCGCAGCTTGCCGTTGACCGCGGGGTCGCTGCCGCCGGACTTCACGGCCACCGCGATCTCGCGGCCGACCTTGGTGAAGATCTTCGCCTTCTGCGCGTCGGTCTTCTCTTTTTTTCGTTTGATGTTATTCCATTTACTATGCCCAGACATCTCAAGGAACCCCCTATAAACTTGCTTGATAACTGATTAAGTATACCATGGATCGGCTTCAAAATCAACTAGCGCAGCACCCGCAGCCCTTTGGGATAGCGGTTTTTCAGCCGTCCGCCGCTCACCTTGCCCCCGCCGAGGGGGTAGCCGCCGCACAGCACGGCGCAAAAGCCAGGCCCCGCCGTACAGGCCGTCAGCTCCTCCCCGTGCAGCCAGCCTTGGGTGCGCGGGTCGTCCAGCGTCAGGTCTTCCCGGTTTGCACAAGCCGCGCCGTGCGCCATAAACAGGCCATGGGCCGGTTCAAACCGTCCTTTCACCGCCTGCCCCGCCTCCACGCCCGCCCGCAGCACGCGCAGGCGGCCTAGGTCCGGCAGGCCGTCGGGCAGCAGATATACCGCGCCGCCGCCCGCCGCCGCCGGGGCGTCCGCCAGAGCTGGAAACAATTCCCGCAGGAAGGCGGCGCATTCCGGCGGCTGCCGGACGGCGCGGAACGCCTTCCGCTGTACTGCCGGGCCGTCCGCCTCCCGCCGCAGCAGGGCCATAAAATGTCCCTCTCCGCCGTGGCAGGGATAGATGCGGCGCGTTTTTTCAGCGGCAAACGGGAAAGCGGGGCTGCGCTGCGGCTCGCCGGGGCTGCCGAAGGGCACGTGTTCCAGGCTGCACAGGGAAAACTCCGGGTGCCGGTGCAGAAAGGCGCCGATCTGCCCCTCGTCCTCCTCCGGCGCAAAGGTACAGGTGGAATAGCACAGCAGGCCGCCCGGCGCCACGCAGGCCGCCGCATCCTCCAAACTTTCTTTTCCCAGGGCCGCGCACTGGGCCACCAGCGCCGCCGAGTGCTGGCGCAGGGCCTCCGGTTCCTTGCGGAACATGCCCTCGCCGGAGCACGGCGCGTCCACCAGCACCTTGTCGAACCAGCCCGCGAAGTGCGCCGCCAGATGCGCCGTAGTCTCGTTCAGCACCACGGCGTTGGGCACGCCCATGCGCTCCAAATTATTTTTCAGCACCTGCGCCCGGGGCGCGATGGCTTCGTTCGCCACCAGCAGCCCCTGCCCCTGCAGGGCCGCGGCCAGCTGGCTGGATTTCCCGCCCGGCGCGGCGCAGACGTCCAGCACCCGCTCCCCGGGCTGCACCGCCAGCAGCTCGGCAGGCGCCGAGGCGCTGGGTTCCTGCACGTAATAGGCCCCCGCATGGTGATAGGGGTGCAGGCCGGGCCGAAACGCCGGGTCCGTGAGGTAAAAAGACCGGCTGCCGAAGGGGGACGGTGCCAGCGGCAGCCCCGCTGCCAGCAATGCCTGGGGCCCGCAGCGCAGGGCGTTTACCGTCACACCGCGGCGCACGGCGGCACCACCGTCATACAGCGCCTCATACCGGTCTCCCAGCAGGGCGCGCTCCCGCGTCTCAAAATATTCTGTGGACATTTTTGCCATTCCTCTCTCCCCGCATAACCGCCTGCGGGCCGTTCATACTAACACCAACAGGAGGTGAGAACCATGGAAAACAAAACGAACAATAAAACCACCAGCAAAGCTTCCAACAGCACCACCAACAAGTCTTCCAACAAAACCAGCAACAAGACCACCAACAAAGCCAGCAATACTTCTTCGAACCGTGCTTCCAACTGCTCTTCCAACAAGACCAGCAGCAGCAACAGCACGCGCAACAGCCGCTCCAACAACTGCAAATAATTTCGGCTGAAAGACACAGGACAGCGCATTTTTGACAGGCCCCTTCCGGGCCCCTCAAAAACGCGCTGTCTTTTTTCGTCCCCCTGGGAACGTTCCTCTTCTTACAAAGACCCCAGCCAGTAGGCCTGCACGGCCTGCCGCCGGAAGCCCGCGCCCTCGTACAGGCGCAGCGCGGCGGCGTTTTCGGCCTCCACATGCAGGGCGGCCCTGCGCGTCTGCTGGGCCAGCACGCCCCGCAGCATCGCCTTGCCCACACCGCGCCCCCGCATGGCCGCAGCCACACACAGGCCATAGAGATAGGCGTCCCGCCCCGCCAGGTCGACGCTGGTGCAGCCCACCACCTGCCCGGCTTCCTCGGCGGCGTACAGCGCCTGCTGGCTGCCGGCCAGGGTCTCCCGCTCATAGCGGCGGGCCGTTTCCGGCTCCTCGCCGAAGGCTTCACCCTGCAGCGCCGCCAAGATCTCCACATCGGCTTCCTGCGCCAAGCGCACCGTCACGCCGTCCTGGGGCACGGCGCCGCCGGGCTGGGCCACCATCAGATATTCCCGGCCATCCGGCACAAAGCCCCGGCGCCGCAAAATTTCCGCCGCGGGCGCAAAGGCCTCGTCGGTCTTGAAACGCACCTTGCGGTAGCCGTAGCGCTCCAGCTCCTGCCCCGCCGCCGCCAACAGCGCGGTGCAGACGCCCCGGCGGCGGTACTGCGGCGCCACCAGCACCGTCAGCTCCGCCAAATCCGGAGAATCGGCGTACACATTCAGCACGCCCAGGGCCGCTTCGCCCTCCCGGCAAAAGTAAAAGGCGTTTTGCTGCGGATAGACATTGAAAACATTGCTGGCGAAGATCTCAAAGGCGGTGCCGTCCGCCGCGTTGCAGGCGTCCTCCAGCTGGTGCAAACGAGCCTTTTGGCCATCGTCCAGCTGCGTCGTCGCTTCGATATTCATCACGATTCCCTCTCCTGCGCCGCAGCGCAGATGACCGCGAACAATTCTTCGATGCGCTGGCCGCGGTCCTGTAAGTACAGCCAGCCGAACAGAGATTCCAGCGCCGTGGAGGCGCGGTATTCCTCCGGGCTGGCATGCTTTGCCACCGAGGCCTTGCTGGCGTTTTTGCCCCGGCGCACCACACCCTGCTCCTCTTCCGTCAGCAGCGGCAGCACGGCCTCCAGGGCCGCAAACTGGCCCTTGGCGGACACATAGCGCACCGCGGCGCTGTGCAGCTTGGCGGGGGGCATGCGCCTGCCCGCCACCAACATGCGCCGCACCAGCACCTCATAGACGCCGTCCCCCACAAAGGCCAGCGCCAGGGGGGACTGCTCCCGCAGATCCACTTGATTTTCTATCGGCCCCAGCATAGGCGGCCCTCCTTAGAACACATAGTCGAACTCGAACTCGCCGATGCGGATGGTGTCGTCCTCCTGGACACCCATGGCGATCAGCTTCTCCAAAATACCGTGATCTGCCAGCTGGCGCTGGAAGAACTGCAGGCTCTCGTAATCCTCCACGTCGCTGCCCTCCAGGATGCGCTCCAGCCAGGGCGCCTCCACGTCGAACACGTGCTCGTCCAGTTGGGTGACCGCAAAGGCGAAGGGGTCTTCTTCCGCGGGGTCTGGCCGCACGTATTCAGGCTCATAAGTCATCACCGGGGGCAGCGTTTTCAGCCGCTCGTACACCAGGCCCGGCAGCGCCTCTACCCCCTGCCGCGTGGCGGCGGAAATGGGCAGGAACACCAGCCCCTGGCCCTCGATGAAGGTGCGGAACGAGACGATCTGTTCCTCCGTGGCCACATCGCACTTGTTGCCCAGCACGATCTGCGGGCGCGTCGCCAGTTCGGCGGAAAAGCCCGCCAGCTCGGCGTTGATCTTGGCAAAATCCTCCTGCGGGTCCCGGCCCTCGCTGCCCGAGACATCCACTACGTGCAGCAGCAGGCGGCAGCGCTCCACATGGCGCAGGAAATCGTGTCCCAGGCCCACGCCCTCGGCGGCGCCCTCGATCAGGCCGGGGATGTCGGCGGCCACAAAGCTGGCCTCCGGCCCCACCTGCACCACACCCAGCACAGGGCTGAGGGTGGTGAAATGGTAGTTTGCGATCTTGGGCTTGGCGGCGCTGATGACGCTGATAAGCGTGGACTTGCCCACGTTGGGGAAGCCGATGAGGCCCACGTCGGCGATGAGCTTCAGCTCCAGACGCACTTCCAGCTCCTCCCCGGGCAGGCCGGGCTTGGCGAACTTCGGGATCTGGCGCGTGGGCGTGGCGAAATGGGTGTTGCCCCAGCCGCCCTTGCCGCCCCGGGCCACCAGCACCGGCTCGTCGCCGGAAACGTCCGCGATGACAAGACCGCTTGCGGCGTCGCGCACCACGGTGCCCCGCGGCACACGGATGACTAGGTCCTCCGCGTTGCGGCCGCTGCAGCGGCTGCCCCGGCCGTTTTCGCCCGGCTGCGCCACATATTTGCGCTTATAGCGGAAATCCATCAATGTGGAAAGATTGGGGTCCGCCAGCAAAAACACGCTGCCGCCCCGTCCGCCGTCGCCGCCGTCCGGGCCGCCGGCGGCCACATATTTTTCCCGCCGGAAGGACACGG
>CATXYA010000084.1 GCA_958403605.1 uncultured Oscillospiraceae bacterium | reverse complement strand
TTGCAGTGCTCCTGGCAGCGGTGATGCTTTTCACGCTGGCATCCTGCGCGCCCGCTTCGTCCACTGCCGCTCCGGCGGGCGGCAGCACCGGCGGATCGGAACCGTCCCAAGACGCCGCCCTCACCGTTTGGGTGGAAAAGACCTTCAGTGACGAGGCCAACAACTGTATGGCGGATTTCCTGAAAAAGTATTCCCAGGACACCGGCGTCCAGCTGGAGGTCGAATTCATCAACAGCACGGATTTCATGACCAAGCTCAACACCGCCGTGGAGGCCGGCACCACCCCCGACATCAGCACGGCGGATGTGCGCAAGGTGCTGAACTATTATCCCAACAACACATACCTCGAGGTCAACGACCTGATGGCGGACATCCAGGCGGAAAATCCGCTGTACGACGCCGTGTACAACATCAGCAAGATCGACGGCAACCACTATTTCATCCCCTTCACCAGCTCTGCTGACCTGATGTACATCCGCAAGGACAAGATGGAGGCCGCGGGGTACACCGAGGTGCCCAAGACCTGGGAGGAAGTATTCGAGCTGGCCGCGGCCATCACCGACCCCGCCGAGGATTTTGCCGGCCTCGGCTGGAGCCTGGGCGCAGGCGACGGCGACTGTGAAAACTCCACCCGCGAGATCCTGTGGAACTACGGCGGCGGCCTCTTCGACGAAAACGGAAACGCCAACGCCTCCAACGACATCAACCGCCAGATCTTTGAGAAATTCTTCGAAATGTATGAAAACGGGACGATCCCCGAGGCGGCGGTCTCCTGGGACGCCAGCTCCAACAACGGCAACTATCTGCTGGGCACCGTGGGCATCGTGGTGAACGCCTGCACGCTGAACAACGCCATGCAGTCGGACGAACAGTACAAAGAGCTGTACGAAAACACCATCGTCAGCAACCTGCCCGCCGGGCCCGACAACAGCCATCACATGTCTTACCTCTACGGCTGGGGCATCCACGAGAGCTGCAAAAACGTCGACGCCGCCAAGGATCTGATCAAGTATCTCTGCGATCCAGACAATTACGCGGAATACATTGAGCTGCTCGGCCCCACCTATGCCCCGGTGTTTGAAAAAGAGGGCTCGAAGGACTTTTGGAGCGAGGGCGTCTACAAATGCATGGTGGATTATGTGAAGGGCTCCGACGCCTATGTGGGCTATCCCTGCCAGGATACCCAGACGCTGGCCATCGCCTCGCAGGTCTATAACGCCATGGAGTTTTCCAACGCCATGAACGCGATCGCCGCGGGCAACCTGACCATCGATGAGGCGCTGGCGCAGATCGACGCCGCCATTGAAGAGACCAGCAAAACCATCAAAAACTAAATTTTCATCCAGCGGCCGGAAAGCGGCGGGCGGACACCGTGTCTGCCCGCCCCCTGCCGCGCGGACGAACGGCGGAGGCAAAACAATGGCAGTATTTGAAATGAGCCTGGAAGAGCTGCGGCAGTACCGCGGCACCAACCCGTGCCCCGATGATTTTGACGCCTACTGGCAGGAGACCCTGCGGGAGGTGGACCGCGCGGGCACAGACTACGAGCTGGTGCCGGAGCCGTTCCCGGCGGCGGGGGTGCTGTGCTGCCATCTCTTTTTCCGCGGCATCGGCGGCGCCCGCATCCACGCCAAATTTTTGAGGCCGGAAACCGTCACGGGCCCCATCCCCGCGCTGTGCGTCTTCCACGGCTACCACCACTTTTCGGGGAACTGGTTTGAGCGCCTGCCCTTCGTCTATTCCGGCAAGGCCGTCTTGGCGCTGGATTCCCGCGGGCAGGGCGGCTGCTCGGAGGACCGGGTGGACGGCGATACCGAGACGCTTTTCGGCCATCTGGTGCGGGGCATCGAGGACCCCGACCCGCGAAAGCTGCTGTTCCGGGCCAATTACGCCGACTGCGTGCAGGCGGTGCGCATTTTGAAGTCCATGCCCTTTGTGGATGGAGACCGCATCGGCCTGACGGGCAATTCCCAGGGCGGCGGCCTTAGCGTGGCCTGCGCCGCTTTGGAGCCCGTCAAAAAGATCGCCGTCATTTACCCGTTCCTGTCGGATTTCAAGCGCGTGTATGAAATGGACCTGTGCAATACCAGCGACGCGTACCGCCAGTTTTGGTGGCATTTCCGCAAAAAAGATCCCTATCATCTCCGCGAGGATGCGTTTTGGAAACGGCTGGGCTACCTTGATATCCAGCACCATGCCAAAAATATCACGGCGCAGGTGCTGTGGTTCACCGGCATGATGGATCAGATCTGCCCGCCGTCCACCCAGTTTGCCGCCTACAATAAGATCCTCTCGCCCAAGGAGCTGCGGCTCCTGCCGGACTACGGCCACGAGCTGGATATGCTGACCTTTGTAAACGACCCGATCTGGACCTATTTCAACGATTTATAACAGCGTGGGGCCCTGCCCCTTATCGGACAAGGAGAGGGGAGAACGCCGCGGCGTCTCCCCTCTTTTTGAAAAAGTGTTTTTTAGCCGATCACAGACAAGGCCCCAGCGCCGACCATCAGGAGGTAATCATCATGCGTGATCTTGAAAAATACCATGGCATCTTCCCTGCATTTTATGCCTGTTATGACGAGGACGGCACCGTCAGTCCCGACCGGGTGCGGGCGCTCACACGGTACCTGATCGCGGCGGGCGTGCGGGGGACGTATGTGGGCGGCTCTTCCGGCGAGTGCATCTATCAGCGCCCCGAAGAGCGCAAACGCCTTTTGGAAACGGTGGTGGACGAGGCCGCAGGCCGGCTGACCATCATCGCCCACGTGGCGTGCAACAGCACCCGGGACAGCATGGAGCTGGCCGCGCACGCCGAAAGCGTCGGCGTCGATGCCATCGCCGCTATCCCGCCCATCTATTTCCGCCTGCCGGAGCACGCCATCGCCAAATACTGGAACGATATTTCCCAGGCGGCCCCGCACACGGATTTTGTCATCTACAACATCCCTCAACTGGCGGGCACCGCGCTCACACCCGCCCTGTTCCAAAAAATGCTGGAAAACCCGCGGGTGATCGGCGTGAAAAACTCCTCGATGCCCACGCAGGACATCCAAATTTTCAAAAGCCTGGGCGGCGAGGACTGCGTCATCTTCAACGGCCCCGACGAGCAGCTGATCGCCGGGCGCATGATCGGTGCGCAGGGCGCCATCGGCGGTACCTTCGGCGTCATGCCGCAGCTCTACTTGCAGGCCGACGAGCACTTCCGGCGGGGCGAGTACCGGGAGGCGCGCGCGGTGCAGTATGCCTGCAACGACATCATTGGGGCGCTGTGCTCCGGGCACGGGTGCATGTACGCGGTCATCAAAGGCGTCCTGCGCAAAAATGGGCTGGAGCTGGGCTCGGTGCGCGCCCCCCTGGCGGAGCTGAGTGCCGGGGACACCGCGGTGGTGGACCGGTGCGACGCCATGATCAAACAGGCCACGGCGCGTTTCTGTAACTGAAAAACCGGATTTTGGTGGAGGTTTCCCATGAAAAAAACGATTTGGATCGATTTCGATCCGCAGAAGTTAGACCTTTCCTATTTGACCGGCCGGTTCGAGCAGGCTGGATACGAGGTGCTGGCGGAGGCCGTGGATTTCAGCGATGAGGCCGCGACGATCGCCCATGGCCGTAGGGCGGACGCCGTCGTCAGCCAGTGGGAGGTCTGGAACGAGCGCACGTTGTCCGCCGTGCAGGGCAAGACCCGCTTTCTAATGAAATTCGGCATGGGGACGGACAATATCGACATCCCCTGCGCCACCAGGCTGGGCATCCCCGTGGCCAACATCGCGGGGGCCAACGCCGCCTCCGTGGCCGAGGTGGCGTTTCTGCACCTGCTGAACTGCGGGCGGGGCTTCACCTACTGTGCCCAGGGCGCCAGGCAGGGCGCGTGGCCCCACATGCTGCTGGGCAGCGAGCTGGACGGCAAGACCGTGGGCCTGTACGGCCTGGGCAACATCGCCCGCCAACTGGTGCGGATGCTCGCCGGGTTCCGGGTGAAGATCCTGGCCTATGACCCCTATGTGGACCCCGCGCGCGTCCCCGCCGGGGTGGAGCTCTTACCTTCCCTGGAAGAGCTGTTCCAAAAAAGCGACCTTATCAGTCTTCACGTCCCGCACAACCCCGAGACCGACCAAAGTATCAACGCCCGGCTGTTCCGTCTGATGAAACCCACCGCCTATCTGGTCAATACCTGCCGGGGCGGCGTGGTCAACGAGCAAGACCTGGTCGAGGCGCTGCGGTCCGGCACCATCCGGGGCGCCGGGCTGGACGTGCTTGCCGAAGAGCCGCCGGCCAGCGACAACCCCTTGCTGGCGATGGAAAACGTCACCGTCACCACACATCTGGGCGCCAACACCGCTGAATCGGACCGGCGGGCCATGGAATTGATCGCCGATACCATCATCGGCTTTTTCAACGGCGAACAGCCCAAAAACGTGCTCAACAAAGACGTGTTCCACAAAGGAGGATGATGCGCTATGCGTCTGGCGACTTATGAGACCGGGCAGCAGGAGCACTGGGGCTTCGTCCTCGGCGACCCTGTCACCGGGGAGGACTGTATCGTCTCCCCGCAGGAGGTGGAGGCGCTGCTGCCGCGCATCTGCCGCCCCACCAACTTTTTCGGCATGCTGCGCCCGCAGTTCCTCCCGGCGGGGACCCCGTGGCCGGAGGACCTGGTTGGTTTTTTGGAGCTGGGCGAAAGCGGTATGAGCGCGCTGCGAAAGATGGAAAATTTCGTGCGCGGCTTTGGCCGGGAGCAGGACTATTTCCTTTTGCGCCCGGTGCTGCATCCCATCTCCCAGGTGCGCATGAAAGCGCCCATCCCCCGCCCCCGGCTCTACTGGGGCCTGGTGCAGAACTGCCCCTCCTTTTTCCGTGAAAACCCGAACCGCCACGTCGTCAACCTCTTCTGCCAAGGGCACCAACGGACGCAGGCGGCGTGTACGGGGCACGACGGGGCCATGGTATTTTACAACGGCGGCAAATCGTTCCCGGCGGCGTTCACGTGCGAGCTGGGGGTCGTCATCGGCAAATACGGCAAAAACATTTCCGCCTTTGAGGCCATGGACTATGTCTGCGGATACACCAACATCATCGACGCCACCTGCAGCCCGTTGAAGCACGATTTCGGCGGCCGCATGGGTGAGGATTGGTATATCGACGCCACGGGCGACTGGGTGGGCAAGCTGAACGACACCATGGGCGCCATGGGGCCCTACATCACCACCCGGGACGAGATCCCCAACCCTTACGACCTGTTGAGCTGGTCCCGTCAAAACGGCGCGTTCCGGGACCGGGGCTTTTCCGGTGAGCTGATCTTGGGCATCGAGCGGGCCATTGAATTTTATTCCTCATTCGCCGCGCTGCACCCCGGCGACGTCATCCACCTAGGCTCCATGCAGGCGGACGGCATGCTGCTGACCGCCGACATGCCCTATGGCAAAGAGGACCAGGTGGAAGTGGAGATCGAAAAGCTCGGCGCGCTGCGCGTCCATTTTCTCGATCCGCAGCAGGACGATTGGCGGCCCCTCGACGATCCCGGACGCGCGGTCCACCATGCCGACGCCGTGCGGGAGTTGATCCTCAGCAGGCACGACCGTCTGGCCGCGCCTCAGGATTTTTGCCCGGAAGCGGTGCGCCATTTTTGGACGGCCTTCGCCAATGAGGAGACCGTCGTGAAGCAATGGGGGCTCCTCCGCCTGGAGGACATCCCCCGCATGCTCAACAATCCCGGCCGGGCCGTCTCCGCCAACACGCACGGCACACTGGCCAGGCGCAGCAAAGCCCTGCGCGTCGGCCTGGAGCTGTGCGCCGTCGTCAAGCAGGTGGCCTACCAGGTCCTGGAGGAGGATGCCGCCGCTTATATTTTGGGGTACTCGCCGCTGGTCTCCGTGCAGGACCAGTCGTTTTACGACACCATCGCCCTGGATTTCGCCACGCCGCAGGAGCGCATCGTCCCCTCCATCTACGCCCGCTGGGGCGACGGGTACAACGTGATCTTGCCCGTTCCGGTGCCGCAGACGCAGGCCCAGGTCCTGCGCGCCAAAATGCGGCTGGAGATCGCGGGCATCGGCAGCGCCGGGGGCAGCACCGAGGCGTACATCGTCTCCCCACAGCGCATGCTGTCCCGCCTGAGCCAGTACCTCACCCTTTTCCCGGGCGACGTGCTCTCGCTGGGCCAAACCTCCGTGCAGCTGGAGCTGCCCGCCGGCGCCGCAGCCAGCGGCTTCTCCGGCAAGGCTATCATCGAGGGCATCGGTGAACTCCCGTTCACCTTCACCAAAGAGGCGGATCCGTCTTCTTGAATCAACTGCTTTTGCCGCCCGGGTTGCCGCCGGGCGGCATTTCTTCGCGTATTGCCGTTTTAGTATGCTGAAGGGCGAGAAGGAGGTCTAAGAGAGTGCAGTGGATAGCTGGCAGAACGGACAAGACTGTGCTATAATGAAAACAAGAAAATCCCGTATACCACATCGGCGGACAGGAGACGCGGCTGTACTTTTTGAGAACGAGGTGATACTCGCTTTCCTGCTTGCGGTGCGAGGCACAGGCGCCCAAAGTTTCTCCGGCTTTTCGCACCACCGGCGGTATCAATTTCCCGGCAACATCCGTCCCGTTTCCTTCTGCAAGATGCAGCAGGGTTGGTGCTGGCAGAATTTTTTGTGCAAATCATCCTAGCAAAAGTATTTCTTTTGTGCAATTTCGCAGTCACCGCCCGCATGGGCGGTGTGGGTAGAAACCGCCGTTGCCGTCTACCTTGTGACGAACACCTGTCACCGCCCGCATGGGCGGTGTGGGTAGAAACCTAAAGACATTACGAACTTGTCATATCCGAAAACAGTCACCGCCCGCATGGGCGGTGTGGGTAGAAACTGCAGTCCAGGCCACAGCTTCCACGGGTCTTCCGTCACCGCCCGCATGGGCGGTGTGGGTAGAAACCGATCAGCAGCGCGGCATCAT
>CATXYA010000083.1 GCA_958403605.1 uncultured Oscillospiraceae bacterium | reverse complement strand
CAAGATGGACCGCGAGGCCCGCAGCCCCTTGGACCTGCTGGAGGAGATCGAGCAGGTGCTGGGCATCGAGACCTATCCCATGAACTGGCCCATCGGCTGCGGCAAGGAGTTCAAGGGCGTGTATGACCGGGGCGCCAAAGAGATTTTGGCCTTCGAGAGCGTGGGCAAGGTGGGCACCCAGCAGGCTGCCAAGGTGGAGGCGCATCTGGGCGACGCCAATTTGGACGAGCTGCTGGGGCGGGAGCTGCACCAGACGCTCACCGACGACATTGAGCTGCTGGACGGCGCGGCCTATGATTTCGACAAGGACAAGGTGGATCACGGCAAGCTGACGCCGGTGTTTTTCGGCTCGGCGCTCACCAACTTCGGCGTGGAGCCGTTCTTGGCGGAATTTCTGCGCCTGTCGCTGCCGCCGCTGCCCCGCGTGTCGGACAAGGGCCCCGTGGACCCGCAGAGCGACGATTTTTCGGCCTTCATCTTCAAGATCCAGGCCAACATGAACAAGGCCCACCGGGACCGCATCGCCTTCGCCCGCATCTGCTCGGGCCGGTTTGAGCGCGGCATGGACGTCTACCACGTCCAGGGTGGCAAAAAGATCAAGCTGTCCCAGTCCACCCAGATGATGGCCTCCGAGCGCGAGACCGTGGACGAGGCCTTTGCCGGGGACATCATCGGCCTGTTCGACCCGGGCATCTTTTCCATCGGCGACACCATCACCACCGCCAAGGACCCCTTCCAGTACGAGGGCATCCCCACCTTTGCGCCCGAGCACTTCGCGCGCATTTCCCAGGTGGACACCATGAAGCGCAAGCAGTTCGTCAAGGGCATGGAGCAGATCGCCCAGGAGGGCGCCATCCAGATCTTCAAGGAGCTGGGCGGCGGCATGGAAGAGGTGATCGTGGGCGTGGTGGGCGTGCTGCAGTTCGAGGTGCTGGAGTACCGCTTGAACAACGAGTACAACGTGGACATCCGCCGCACGCAGCTGCCCTACAGCTATATCCGCTGGATCGACAACGAGGACGTGGACCCCAAGGCCCTCAGCCTCACCAGCGACACCAAATGCGTGGAGGACTTCAAGGGCCGCAAGCTGCTGCTGTTCTCCAGCGAGTGGAACATCAACTGGGCCGTCGAGCACAACGAGGGCCTGCTGCTCAGCGAGGTCGGGCGGTAAAATGGCACAAAAGCGCATTTTGATGATCGGCACCGGCGGCACCATCGCCTCCCGCGAGACGGGGGACGGCCTGGCGCCGGGGCTTTCGCCCGAGGACGTACTCTCCTACATCCCGGCGGTGCGGGACGTGTGCCGCGTGGACACGGTGCAGCCCTTCGCCATCGACAGCACCAATATGACGCCCGCCCACTGGGCGCAGTTGTCCCGCGTCATCGAGCAGCATTACGCCGATTACGACGGCTTTGTCATCAGCCACGGCACGGACACGCTGGCCTATACCGCGGCGGCGCTGTCCTATATGGTGCAGCGCTCGGCCAAGCCCATCGTGCTCACCGGGGCGCAGAAGCCCATCGACCAGGGCAGCACCGACGCCCGCACCAATCTGCTGGACAGCTTTTTGTACGCGGCCAATGACGCCTCCCAGGACGTGTCCATCGTCTTCGACGGCAAGGTGATCGCGGGGACCCGTGCCAAAAAAGAGCGCGCCAAAAGCTACAACGCCTTTTCCAGCATCAACTTCCCCTATCTGGCGGTGCTGCAGGACGGCCAGGTGATCCCCTACGTGCCCGCCCCGGCCTACGCGCCGGGCGAGGTGCGCTTTTGCCACGGCCTGCACCCCTCGGTGTACGTGCTGAAGCTCATCCCGGGCCTGGGGCCCGAGGTGCTGGAATGGCTGTTCCGCCAATACGACTGCATCGTCATCGAGAGCTTCGGCGTGGGCGGCATCCCCGAGGCCCTGATGCGGGAGTTTTACGAGGAGATGCGCCGCTGGGCGGGCAAGGGCAAGCACGTGGTCATGACCACCCAGGTGGCCAACGAGGGCAGCAATATGACGGTGTACGAGGTGGGCAAGCGCGTCAAGCAGGACTTCCGCCTGCTGGAGGCCTACGACATGACGCTGGAGGCCGTCATCACCAAAATGATGTGGCTCATGCACACCTGCGGTGCGGACGACGACGCCATCCGCCGCGGCTTTTACACGCGCATCAACCACGATATCCTTTTCACATCCTGAACGCTGAACGAGCGGCCCACGGGCCGCCCGTTCTTTCTTTGCAAGGAAAAGGCTCCTTCGGCTTAGCCGAAGGAGCCTTTTTGCTGACAGCGGGTACAGCCGTGCTGCCCTGCGCGCTCACGCCTGCCGCCGGGCGCGGAACGATAGACACTCCAGAAAAATGCCCGCGAAGGGGACAAAAACGTACAGCAGCAGCGCGGTCTGCGCCTGAAAGTCCATCAGGCGGGTGTGCGGGAAAAATTCGATGGACTTTTGATACAGCACCGCCGCGCCCAGGCAGCAGAAAAACCAGCCCAGCCGCCAAAGCGCGGGCCTGCCGCGGCTCCAAGCGGCCTTTCCGCCCAAAGCGGCGGCCAGCGCCCAGCCGAACAGTTCCCCGTACAGCCAGGCGGCCAGCGCAAACGCCAGGGCATAGGACCAGGTGACGCCGAAGAAGGAACTGACGTCCCGCAGCGCGGCGCCGGCGTCCATCAACAGCGCCGTCAAGGGCAGCAGCGCCAGGGCCGCCGCAGCCGAACCGAGGCACAGCCTGCCGAGCTTCGCCCAGCCCATCCAGCCCGCCAGCAGCCCGTACAGGCCGGGGCCCAGAATAAAGGGGAGCAGCACCGTCAGCGGATCGTTTTGCAGCCACTGGGAAAACAGGCCGAAATTTGACGTGTACCGGTGCAGCAGGTACAACAGCGCGCTCATCAGCAAAAAGGTGCCCACGTCCCGCAGCCGTTCCCGTCCCATACCGCCACCGCCTCTCCGTTTTCTCCAGTATAGCACAAAACGGCCCGCGCGGCACCCGGCGGGGATTATTTTACGCGGAACGTGCGGGGCGCCAGGCGGTATACCAGCACCAGCGCCGCCGCGGTGTACCCCAAGGTGAACAGCAGCACCGTCACGGTGAAGCCCAGGCCGCCCACCTCCAGCTGGAGGCACAAAAAGCAGAGCAGGAACAGCACGCCGTTGACGATGGAGAAAAACGGATTTTTCACCTGGAGGTTTTCCGCGTAGGGCTGGAACAGGTAGTACAGCCCCAAGTGGTGCACGGTGAACAGCACCGCCAGCAGCAGAATGGCCGCGCAGAACAGCAGCAGGTCGGCGCTGAAGGGCGCCAGGCCGCACAGCAGCCGGAAGCCCACCGCCGCCAGGCATACGCCGCCCGCCACGGCCACATCATATAGCGCAACACGCACCAGGCGCAGCTGGAAGGTCTTGAGCACGGTGTGGGGTAGGCGGTAGTAGGCGTAGTGCAGCAGGTCCTTGTCGCAGTTGTAGAACATGGCGCGGGCGGCTTTGTCCGCCACGGTCATGAAATACATCAGGTAGACGAAAAAGGGCAGCAAGGCCGTCAGGCTTTCGCCCACCTTGCGCGCCGAGGCCGGGTCCTTCAGGGCAAAGAGCGCGCCCATTGCCAGTATGTACGCCGCGATCAGCAGCCGGTAGTATACGGGCTTCATCAGCTGCCGCCGGTGCCGGGCGAAAAACAGCGCGTTGAGATAGGCGTAGCCGTGCAGCCCTTCCAGCCGGGCCCGCTGCTGCGCGGGCAGGCGCACGTCCTGTTCGCGCAGCGCCACCTCCTTGCTGGAGGTGCTGGCGCCCGACGAGGCTTTCAGCAGCGTGGAGAGCAAAAAGCCCAGGTCCAGCGAGCGGTGGAAGGTTTCCTCGTAGCCCCGGTAGCCCACGGTGATGTACCACAGGCACCCGGCGCCCAGCGCCAAAAACGCCGCGCCCGCTGCGGGATGCAGCAGCAGCCTGCCCAAGGACAAACCCCCACCCAGTAAAAAGGGCGCGTAGGCGCCCGCCAGCCCGGCCGCGATGAGCACCCAGCCCCAGACCATGCTGCGGGACAGCACCTTGCCCGTGCGGTCGAACACCAGCAGCTGCACGGCCTCGCCCAGCATGCGGGTGCCGAACAGCATCGCCCACAGCGCCGCGCCCTGCCAGGGCGTGCCGCCCAGCGCCTGGGCCGCCAGCGGCAGCCACAGCAGCCAGGAGAGGAAAAGCGGCACGTATTTGAAGGCGAGGAACGCCTGCAGATAGGTGCGGGCGTCCATGTGCAGATACTTGATGCAGGTCACCTTGTCCCGCGTCACCGTGAACACCTGGCTGTCGCCGAAGGCCCCCAGCACGCCGCTGAGGAAAAACAGCGCCTGCGCCAAAAACGCCACGCCCTGGGCCTGCGGGTTCTGCTGCGCCAGCAGCACCGCCGGCAGCCCCATAAAGCACAGCAGGTACAGCGGCTTGCCGCACACCTCCAGCAGCAGCCGCGCCGCCAGGGCCAGGGCCGAGAGCACGCGCTTTAAACGCCGGCTGCCGTAGGCGGAATCGGGCACCCAGCCGCCCACCAGCCACAGGCGCTGCCAGTAATACAAGAAAGCGTTGGCCCACAGGGCCGTTTTCAGTTGGATGATCTGGCGCAGCGTCTTAATCATGGCCTTCCTCGTCTTTCAGCAGTTCGATGATCTGCGCTTCAAAGTCCCTGCTCTGCAGCAGGGCCGGGTCCACGGACTGCAGGCAGCCCTCGCTGAGCACCACCAGCTCGTCGCACAGGTCCGTGGCCAGCTGTAGGATATGCGTGGAAAAAATGATGATGTGGTCGTGCTTGATCTGGCGCAGCAGCTGCTTGATCTCCAGCGCCACCACCACGTCGAAGGAGGTCAGCGGCTCGTCCAGCAGGATGACCGGGGGCCGGGCGATGAGGAAGCACAGCATCTGCACCTTGTTTTTCATGCCGTGGGAGTAGCCCTTGATGAGGCGGTGCCGGTCCTCGGGGTCGATCTTCACCAGGTCGAAATAGTCGTCGATGGTCTTGGCGGGGTCGGCCTTTGCCGCGTTGATGTCCAGATAAAAGCGCACGAATTCATAGCCGGTCAAAAAATCCGGCAGCACGGGAGTGGAAAAGACATAGCCGATCTCCTCCGGCTTCAAGGGGTGCGTGCCGCTTTCTGCCGCCAGCAGGGCCTGGCCGCTGTCAGGACGCACCTCGTCCGTCAGGCAGTTGAACAGCGTCGTTTTGCCCGCGCCGTTGCGGCCCAGCAGGCCGTAGATCTTGCCCTTTTCAAAGGAAAATGTGCAGCCCCGCAGGACTTCCTTTGTCCCAAAGGCTTTTTGGATGCCGGTCAATTGTAATTTCATTGTGTCCTCCATGTAAAGAAATTGTAAAATCCGCAAAACTGAAAAAGGCATGGCCCGCGCCCCTGGCCGGGGGCGTAAGTCATGCCTTTTGCATCGTGAGAAAGCGCGCGGGGGCGTCCTCGGGCAGCGTCGCCTGCGGCGTTGTCCATAGCGGCAGATCCCTCCAAAACAAGATTTGAAATTTATTATAAAGGATAGCAGAGTAAAAAGCAAGGGGTAGGTCTTGCGTCCGGCGGTGCGGGAAAAGTTTTTGCCGGGACGTTTCCCGGCGGAATGGTCCGCCGCCCGCAAAAGGGGGCATCCAGGAGGCCGGGGAGGACGCATTTGCGGTGGTTTTATAGTAAACCCGGCGCCCGGGCGCCGGTGTCAGCGTCCCCGGGCGGGACATAGGATGAGGCGTGCACACAACAGATGCCGGCATCCGGCAAAAAAGGGGAGGCAGCGGCCGACAGGCCATGCCTCCGCCAGGCGCCGCGGCGCCTTTTCCGCGCAATCCGCTTCGCGGCCTTCACCCGGCCGCAGGCAAAACAATGAGGAGGCACCACTATGCAAACGATCGATCTGGGAACCATCGCTATCGGCAGTGAGGACCTCGAGGGCACCCGGTGGCCCGGCGCCGAAGCCGCGCCCGCCCCGCAGATGCCCTGTCCCCCGATGCCCGAGGCTTATGTCCCGCCCTGTGCGGAATCCCATGAGCCCAGCCATCCCACCGTCCCCTGCCCGCCGAGCGAACCCAGTGAGCCCAGCCATCCCAGCGAGCCGTGCAAGCCCTGTGAGGACCACCGTCCCCAGCCCGGCGGCGACGACATCTATTTTGAAAAATGTGAAGACCATAAGCTCTGCCATCTCGGCGACACAGTCCTGGACGGCCAGGGCCGCATCCTCGATTTGACGATGACGCTGAAAAACGTGTGTCCCGGCAAGCGCGTGGCTGTGGGCGTCGCCCTCAATGAGGTGGACGGCCGCGGCAACGAGTATCCCCGCGGCATGAAGACCTTTACCGTTCCCGCGCACCGCAACTGCCACTGCATGGATATCCCCGTGGCTTCCATGCGTTTCATCCTGCCCGAGGACATCAGCGTCAGCGGGCGGCATGACCCCTGCGGCAGCCGCCGCCACTTCACGGCGAAGGTCATCGCCCATTACATCGATTTCAACTCCGCGAATGCCGCTCTGTAACTTTTTTCGATCGCTTTAAAAAGGAGAGTATCCACTATGTGCAATAACAAATGTTACGACATCATTGCCGTGGTAGCCAGCGTCGTGGTCGGCATCATCATGACCATGCTGCTGTACAACTACTGCGAATGCCTGTTCACCTTTGGGCCGGTGCTGGGAGGCTTGTTCAGCGCGTTTGCCCTGTTCCTCACCACGCTGGCCGCCACCACGCTGCTGCGGCAGGACAAGGCCATGAACGCCTGCATCTGCCGCCACGGCCAAAAGGTGCTCATTCCCGCCATCTTGCTGCTGGCCATCAGCATGTTCGCCATGGCGATCTCTTACCTGGGCGTGTACAGCCCCATCCTCACGCTGGGCATCACCTTCCTGCTGGCGGGGCTGATCACGTATCTGCTGTTCAGCCTGTACTGCTTTTTGTCCTGTCTGGTGGAAGCGGGCTGCTCCAAATGC
>CATXYA010000082.1 GCA_958403605.1 uncultured Oscillospiraceae bacterium | reverse complement strand
CAGTAGCCGCCAGCCAATCACTGCGTTCTTGGGGCGGCCTTGCAGGGATGCTGTTCGCCAAACTGGACAAAGTCCAGTTTGGACAGCATTGCCTTCCCCCGGTGGGGGAAGGTGGCTGATGCGCAGCATCAGACGAATGAGGGGGCGCGCGGGTGCGTACGGCGTTCCAAAAAGCGGCGGCCCCCTGCAAAAGGGGCCGCCGCTTATCAGGTACAAGGATAAATCATTCCAGCAGTTCGCCGATGACGCCGCCGCCGATGACGCGGTCGGCGGTGTAAAATACCGCCGACTGGCCGGGCGCGGGGGCGCGCAGCGGCTCGCCGAAACGCACGGTCAGGACGCTTTCCGTGACCGCGGCCACCGTGCAGGGCGCCGGGACGGCGCGGCTGCGGATCTTGATGTCGAACCGTTCGCCGGGCGCGTAGGGCGCGCCGTCGGTGCGCACACAGTCCGTCAGGGTGACGCCCGCGTAAAATTCGTCGCCGGAGAGGGCCAGCTCCACGTCGCCGTTTTCGGCGATGCGCCGGACAAACACCGGCTCGCCGTAGGCGATGCCCAGGCCCTTGCGCTGGCCCACCGTGTAGTGGGACACACCCTTGTGGGGCCCCAGGTCCTCACCCTTGGGGCCGCGGAAGCGGCCGGGCTTATCGGCCAGGCCCCGCCGGGCGATGAAGCCCGCATGGTCCCCGTCGGGGATGAAGCAGATCTCCTGGCTGTCGGGCTTGTCGGCGCTCACCAGGCCAAAGCCGCGCGCCATCTCGCGGATATCGTCCTTTTCAAACTCGCCCACAGGCAGGCACAGCCGGGACAAAATCTCCTGCGGCAGGCGGTACAGCATGTAGCTTTGATCCCGCGCGGCGCTGACGGCCTTCTGCACATAATAGACGCCGCCCTGCTCGGTGACGCGGGCGTAGTGGCCGCTGGCGATAAAGCGGATGCCCATGCGGTCCGCCGTGTCGGCCAGCACGCGGAACTTCACGAGGGGGTTGCAGAACACACAGGGGCTGGGCGTTGTGCCCTGGCAGTAGCTCTCGCAGAAGGGGGCCACCACCGCTTGGTCGAACAAGTCGGTGCAGTCCGCCACCTCCAGGGGCACGTTCAACTGCGCGGCCACGGCCTGGGCCGCCTCCACCGCCGCGTCATGGGCGGGGGAGAAGCGGATGACCAGCGCGTGCACCTCAAAGCCCTGGTCCTGCAGAATGCGGACGCACACCGAGGAATCCACGCCGCCGGACAGAGCCACCAGCACCTTGTCCTGCGTCTCAAAGGTGCCGAAGCCGGCGCCGGAACAGATCTCGTCTCCCATGGCTCAGGCCCCGCAGCTTTCGCAGCTGTGGCAGTCTTCCTCCAGCTTGCCCACGATGGGCTCCGGGTCGACGCCCTGGCGGCGGTAATAATCGGACAGGGCGGCCTTCACGGCCTGCTCGGCCAGCACGCTGCAGTGCAGCTTGACGGGGGGCAGCCCGTCAAGCGCCTCCACCACGGCCTTGTTGGTCAGCTTCAACGCCTCCTCGATGGGCTTGCCCTTGATGAGCTCGGTGGCCATGCTGGAGGTGGCGATGGCCGCGCCGCAGCCGAAGGTCTTGAACTTCACGTCCGTCAGCACGCCGTTTTCGATCTTCAAAAACATCTTCATCACGTCGCCGCACTTGGCGTTGCCCACCTCGCCGACGCCGTCTGCATGTTCGATCTCGCCCACGTTGCGGGGGTGGGCGAAGTGGTCCATCACTTTTTCACTATACATGTTATTTTTACTCCTTATTCATGATAGATGGCGCTGCGGCGGCGCACTTCCGGCACCGCGCGGTCCAGCGCCGCACAAAGCGCGGCGGCATCCTCGGGCGTGTTCTGCACGCCGAAGGAAAAGCGCAGGCTGCAGTTGGCCAGGGCGTGGGACAGCCCGATGCCCAGCAGCACATGGCTGGGGTCCAGGCTGCCGGAGGCGCAGGCGGAGCCGGAGGAGGCGCAGATGCCGTCCATATTCAAAAACAGCAAAATGCTCTCGCTCTCCGCGCCCTCAAAGCTGACGTTCAGCGTGCCGGGCAGGCGCTTGGCCGGGTCCTTGGGGCCGTTCACCTTCACATGGGGCATGGCCTCCACGTGGGCCTGCACGGTACCGCGCAGGGCGGAGAGCTTTTCCCGCTTTTCCGCCAGGCTGCCCGTGGCCAGCTCCAGGGCCGTCGCCAACCCCACGATGCCCGCCAGGTTTTCCGTGCCCGCGCGGCGCCCGCGCTCCTGCGCGCCGCCGTCCAAAAAGACCTGCGGCAGGATGCCGCGCTTGACGATGAGCGCGCCTACGCCCTTGGGGCCGTTGAACTTGTGGGCCGACAGGCTGAGCATGTCGAAGCCCATGTTGGCGAAATGGATGGGCACCGCGCCCACGGCCTGCACGGCATCGGTGTGGAACCACACGCCATGGGCATGGCAGATGGCCGCCAGCTCCTCCACCGGCTCCAGAGTGCCGATCTCGTTGTTGGCGAACATGACGGACACCAGGGCGGTGTCGGGCCGGATGGCCCGCTCCAGCTCGGCGGGGGAGACAAAGCCCTCGCTGTCCACCGGCAGATAGGTGACCTCGAAGCCCTCGCGCTCCAGCGCCTGCATGGAGTGCAGGATGGCATGGTGCTCAATGGCCGAGGTGATGAGGTGCTTTTTGCCCTGCTTGGCAAACCGGCGCGCCGTGCCCTTGACGGCCCAGTTGTCGGCCTCAGAGCCGCAGCTGGTGAAAAACACTTCCGCGGGCTGGCAGCCCAGGCACCGCGCCACCGTGGCCCGGGCCTCGTCCAGCGCGCGGCGGGCGTCGTCGCCCACCGAATAAAAGATGCTGGAGGGGTTGCCGTAGCGCTCGGTGTAAAAAGGCAGCATCGCGTCCAGCACCGGTTTTATCACCGGTGTTGTGGCCGCGTTGTCCACGTAGATGATGCGTTCCATAGAATACCCTCTTTCGTTGTTTTCAGCGGTGAAAGGCCGCTCTGTATTCAATATATACCAATTTTGTGTCCTTTGCAACCGCCCGGGACAACTTATTTGTATTTTGCCGCCGCGGCCACGGCCAGCTGGTCGCAGCGCTCGTTTTCCGGATGGCCCGCGTGGCCCTTCACCCATTGGTAGTGGAACACGTGGGGCTCGGCCAGGTCCAGCAGGCGGGCCCACAAGTCGGCGTTGAGGGCGGGCTTTTTATCGGACTTCACCCAGCCGCGGGCGCGCCAGCCCTTGGCCCAGCCCTTCTGCAGGCCGTCCATGACGTATTTCGAATCGCTGCACAGGGTGATGTCGCACGGCTCCTTCAGGCATTCCAGCGCCCGGATGACCCCCATCAGCTCCATGCGGTTGTTGGTGGTGCCGGCCTCGCCGCCGGAAAGCTCTTTGCGCTGGCCCTTGTAGTCCAGGATGGCGCCCCAGCCGCCGGGCCCGGGGTTGCCGCTGCAGGCGCCGTCGGTATAAATGGTGATGGATTTCATGTCCCGCTCCTTTATCTGTTTGATACCGCTCTATTATAGACGAAACCGGGCGGGATGTAAACGAAAACCAAACGGGGAAAATGGGGCGCATGAACCGCGTTTTTTGGCCAATACTGCTAAAGCGAAGTGGGAAAACTTGACAATAATGACCGGAAAAGGTATGATGAAACTAATTATTTAGATGTTTTGACAGAGTAGGCGGCTACTGCCCTCTGTCTTGATAAAAGATAAAATTTCAATGGAACGATCAATGGAGGTTTGAATGGAACAACAAAAGAATCAAGAACCGGGCAAGCGCCGCGCTCCCGCACAGGGACAGACGGCCGCCGCCGGCGCGCCCAAACGGCGCGGACGTCCCCGCAAAAACCCGGCCCAGGCGGGCCAAAATGCGCAGAGCGCCCCCAAGGCGCCTGCGGCAGCCGTGGTGGAAAACGCCCCCGCGCAGGCGAAAAAGAGTCCTGCGCCCCGCTACCGGGGCCAGCCGCGCCGCGGGCGCAAGGCCGCCCCGGCCATCCCTGTCAAGATCATGCCGCTGGGCGGCCTGGGCGAGGTGGGCAAAAACATCACGCTGTACGAGTGCCAGGGCGACATGCTGCTGGTGGACTGCGGCCTGGTGTTCCCGGACAGCGACATGTTCGGCGTCGACCTGGTCATCCCGGATTTTACCTATGTGGTGGAAAACCGGGAGCGCATCAAGGGCGTCATCATCACCCACGGCCATGAGGACCATATCGGCAGCCTGCCGTATCTGCTCAAGCAGTGCAACCTGCCGGTGTACGCCACGCGGCTGACGCTGGGGCTCATCCGCAACAAGCTGGAGGAGGACGGCCTGGTGGGCTCTACGAAAATGGTGGAGATCACGCCGCACAACAAGTTCAAGCTGGGCTGCTTCACCGTGGAGCCCATCCACGTGAACCACTCCATCCCCGACGCCGTGGCGTTTGCCATCGAGTGTCCCGCGGGCGTCATCATCCAGACGGGCGATTACAAGATCGACTACACGCCCATCTCCGGGGAGCCCACGGACCTTTCCACCATCGCCGCCTACGGCGAGCGGGGCGTGCTGGCGCTGCTGTCGGATTCCACCAACGCCGAGCGCCCGGGCTTCACCGCCACCGAGCACAAGGTGGGCGAGAGCTTCGCCAACCTGTTCCGCCGGGCGGAGAAAAAGCGCATCGTCATCGCCACCTTTGCCTCCAACCTGTACCGCGTGCAGCAGATCATCGACCTGGCGGTGGCGGCGGGCCGCAAGGTGGCTGTGTCGGGCCGCAGCATGGTGAACAACACCCAGATGGCCCTGGAGCTGGGCTATCTGAAAGCGCCCGCCGAGGCGCTCATCGAGATCGAGGAGATCAACAAATACCCGCCCGAGCGGATCGTGCTGGTGACCACGGGCAGCCAAGGCGAGCCGTTGAGCGCGCTCTCCCGCATGTCCAGCTCCAGCCACCGGCAGGTGCATATCGGCGAGGGCGATTTCATCATCATCTCCGCCACGCCCATCCCCGGCAACGAGAAGATGGTCACCAAGGTGGTCAACGGCCTGCTGAAGCTGGGGGCCGAGGTCATTTATGAATCCATGTACGACGTGCACGTTTCCGGCCACGCCTGCCAGGAGGAGCAGAAGCTGATGCTCACGCTGGTAAAGCCCCAGTATTTCCTGCCGGTGCACGGCGAGTACAAGCACCTGTTCAAGCACGCCATGACGGCCAAGGGCGTGGGCGTGCCCGAAGAGAACATCTGCATCGCCGAAAACGGCGACTGCATTGTGCTGAGCCGGGACGGCATGGCCCTGGGCGAACCCGTGACGGCGGGCGCCGTGATGGTGGACGGCTTGGGCGTGGGCGACGTGGGCAGCATCGTGCTGCGGGACCGCCGCCACCTGTCCGAGGACGGGCTGGTCATCGTAGTGGCCACGGTGGACGCGGCCTCGGGCCGCGTGCTGGCCGGGCCCGACATCGTCACCCGGGGCTTTGTGTATGTGCGCGAAAGCGAGGCGCTGCTGGACGGCGCGCGGGATACCGTGCGCGACGCGCTGGCCAAGCTGGACGCCCGCGACATGCGGGATTTCGGCAGCGTGAAGACGCGCATCCGCGAGGCGGTGTCGTCTTATCTCTACCGCAAGACTAAGCGCAGCCCCATGATCCTGCCCATTTTGATGGACGTATAAGCCATGCCGCAGCCGGAAACGCCGCTCAGGGCCCCTCGCAGGACTTTGGGCGGCGCTTCTGAAAGAGGGAGGGACCGCCTTTGAAAAAACGCTTTTGGATGCTGGATACGCTGCTGGTGCTGCTGACGGCGGCATGCCTGACGCTGACGGTGGCGCTGGCCTGGGTCAAGCCCGTGTATGTGCTGCCGGCGCTGGTGGTGTTTGCGCTGGTGGCGCTGGCGGTGGGGCTGTTCCTGCGCCAGTTCCGCAGGATGCTGGCCGGGTTTCTGCGGGGCAGCGCCGCCAACGGCGCCACGCAGCAGAACACGCTGGCAGCCCTGCCGCTGCCCGTTATGATTGCGGTGGACGGGCGCGTTTCCTGGTACAACGACGCCTTTCTGGACGGCGTGGCGGGCGGGGACGACATGTGCCTGTTGCCCGTGGCCAAGGTGCTGCCGGGGCTGGACCCGGAGGCTCTCGCCACCAAGGCGGGGCAGGACTTCGTGTACGGCGGCCAGCGCTACACCGTGTACGGCGCCAGGGCCGGGGACGGCGCGCTGGTGGCGTATTTCGTCAACGACACGGTGCTGAAAAGCCAGGCGGACGAGTATTTCGCCACCCGGCCGGCGGTGCTGCTGATCGAGGTGGATACTTACGACGAGCTGCTGAAGGAGATGCGCGACAGCGAGCGCATGCGCATCCTGGGCAGTGTGGACGCCGCGCTGGATGAATTTGTGGGCGCCACCACGGGCTTTTACCGCAAGCTGGGCACCGCCCGCTATCTGGCGGTGGTGGAAGAGCGCCATTTGGAAAAGATCGTCAAAAGCCGCTTTTCCATCCTGGATAAAGTGCGGGCCATGGGCCAGGACGCCGACAATCCCATCGTCACGCTGTCCATCGGCGTGGGGCGCGGCGCGGCCACGCTGGCCGGAGCCATCGACATGGCCGCCCAGGCGCTGGATATGGCCTTGGGCCGCGGCGGCGACCAGGCCGCCGTGCGCAGCGAGGACGGCTTTGAATTTTACGGCGGCGTCTCCCGCAGTGTGGAAAAGCGCAGCAAGGTGAAGAGCCGCATCATCTCCTCGGCCCTGCGGGACCTGATGGAGCAGAGCGAGAACGTGCTCATCATGGGGCACAAAAATTCCGATCTGGACGCCATCGGCGCGGCAGTGGGCATCTGGCGCTTCGCCAAGCTGTGCCAAAAACCGGCCGCCGTGGTGGTGGATGAGGAGCACACGCTGGCGCAGAAGGCCATCGACGAAATGCGCCGCGCGGGGGAGGACATTTTCCTCAAGCCCCAGGAGGCGCTGGACCGGGTGTACGCCAAAACGCT
>CATXYA010000081.1 GCA_958403605.1 uncultured Oscillospiraceae bacterium | reverse complement strand
GCCTGCGAGACCATCCTGCGCTTTATTGCGGACACCGGCGAGGACCCCGCCGCCTTCGACCGCATCTACACGGGCGATCTGGGGCTGGTGGGCAGCCAGCTGCTGCTGGAGCTGCTGGAAAAAGAGGGCCTGCCGCTGAAAAACCACGACGACTGCGGCCTCATCGTCTACGACCGGGAAAACCAGAACGTGCAGGCGGGCGGCTCGGGCGCGGGGTGCAGCGCCAGTGTGCTGTGCTGCCACATCCTGCCGCTGCTGCGCACCGGGCGGCTGAAACGCTGCCTGCTGCTTTCCACGGGCGCGCTGATGAGCCAGACCACGTTTTTACAGGGCGAGAACATTCCGGGCATCGCCCATCTGGTGGAGCTTTCCGCCGGGCAGGGAGGAGAAAAATCATGAATTTTGTGTGGGCATTTGTGATCGGCGGCCTGTTTTGCGTCATCGGCCAGATCCTCATCGACCTGACGCCCCTGACGCCCGCGCGCATTTTGGCGGGCTTCGTGGTGGCGGGCGTCATTTTGTCGGCGCTGGGCTGGTACGACCCCCTGGCGGAATTTGCCGGGGCGGGCGCCACGGTGCCGCTGCTGGGCTTCGGGCACCTGCTGGCCCAGGGCGTGATGGACGCCGTGACGGAAAAGGGCCTGCTGGGCGCCTTGACGGGCGGCCTGACCGCGGCGGCGGGCGGCATCACCGCCAGCCTGGTGATGGGCTTTTTGATGTCCCTGGTGGGCAAGAGCCACGACCAGAACTAAAACTTGGCGGGATAAAAAGCCGGCTCTTTGACAAGACTGCACCCGCAGCGATTTGGTGTCAACGGCGTTTTCTCTCCCTCAGTCTGCTGGCGCAGACAGCTCCCTCGTCAGAGGGAGCCGATTGTTTGGTTGAGCAACATAAAAAACCGCCGCTCCGGAGAGCGGCGGTTTTAAGTCTTATTGCGCAGTGGCTTTGTGTGCGGCTTTCGCCAGACGGGCCACTTTCCGGGAAGCGGTGTTCTTGTGCAGAACGCCCTTGCCGGCGGCTTTGTCAATGGCGACAACAGCGGTTTTCACCTGTTCGTCCATATCAGC
The DNA here is from genome assembly GCA_958403605.1 of uncultured Oscillospiraceae bacterium. Lineage (GTDB taxonomy): Bacteria > Bacillota > Clostridia > Oscillospirales > Ruminococcaceae > Ruthenibacterium. The sequence continues at coordinate 5,885 of CATXYA010000081.1, read as the reverse complement.
GGCGCCGGCGGAAATGGCGGCGTCAGCCTTCTTGACGACTGTTTTCAGGTTAGACTTGATCGCTTTGTTGTGCATGGCCTCTTTTTTGGCTTGCACCACGCGGTCTTTCTGAGATTTAATGTTAGGCATCGTACCACCTCCTTAATACCCACAGAACAGTGCAATTTATATTATCACCTTTTGGCCCGAAACGCAAGGCTTTTTTGAAAAAAAGGCTGTGCGGGCCTCGTTTTAAAGGAAAGGAGCGGCTTTTATGGCCCTTTATACGGATATTGCGGCGGAACTGTACCCCGAGAGCAAGGGCGAGGTGCCCCAGGGGGTGCGCACCCACACGGCCAACGCCTCGGGCATCGGCCTGGTGCGCGTGGACATCGAGCGCGCGGGCCTGCGCCGGGCCAAGGGGCGCTATATCACGCTGGACATGCCCCAATTCGCGGAGATCGACGACAAAAACGAGGCCTACGTGTGGGCCATCGCCAGCCAGCTGCGCACGCTGCTGCCCAAAGAGGGGCTGGTGCTGGTGGCGGGCGTGGGCAACCGGGCCGTCACCGCGGACGCGCTGGGCCCCGAGACGGCGGACCGCGTGTTTGTGACGCGCCACTTGTGCGAGGGCGGCGCCCCGGTGGACGAGCGCTTTGCCCTGCGGCCCGTGGCGGCGTTTTCCCCGGGCGTGGAGGGCACCACGGGCCTGGCCACCGCCGAGCTGCTGCAAAGCCTGGTGAAAAAGCTGTCGCCGGTGGCCGTGGTGGCTGTGGACAGCCTGTGCACCAGCGACCCGCGCCGCCTGGGGTGCAGCGTGCAGCTTTCCACCGCGGGGCTGGAGCCGCGCAGCGCCCCGCCGCTGACGAAGGAGACGCTGGGCGCGCCCGTCATCGCCGTGGGGGTGCCCACCGTCATGGACGCGGGCGAGCTGCTGCGCTCCCAGCGCTCCCTGGTGGTGACGCCCAAGGACATCGACGCCATTGTGCGCCGCGGCGCCAACCTTTTGGCCCTGGCCATCAACAAGGCGCTGCAGCCCGCGCTCACCGTGGGCGAGCTGACCTTTCTTACGTCATAATGCCCAAAAGCACTGCATAAAAATGGGGCAGTTTCACAAATTTGGTTCTTGCTTTTTCGACAGAACGCGGTAAAATAGAGTAATTAAGATAAGAGTAAGAAGAACGTGAAAAACCGCGCTGCGGCGAAGGATCAAAAGCAAGGAGGACGCCATGAAGATCGGCCTGGACATCGGCTCCACCACCATCAAATGCGTGGTGTTGGATGAGGCGGGAGCCATCGTCTACAAGACCTATGAGCGCCATTTTTCCCATATCGTGGAGAAGGCCGCCGAGGTGCTGGCGCGCCTGGACGCCGAGATCACCCGCGGGCAGCCCGCGCTGCTGTCCATCTCCGGCTCGGCGGGCATGGGCCTGGCCGAGGCCTGCGGCGTGCCCTTTGTGCAGGAGGTGTTTGCCACGCGCGTGGCGGCCCGCCAGTACGCGCCGGACGCCGATGTCATCATCGAGCTGGGCGGCGAGGACGCGAAGATCCTGTTTTTGACGGGCGGCACCGAGGTGCGCATGAACGGCAGCTGCGCCGGGGGCACCGGCGCCTTCATCGACCAGATGGCCACGCTGCTGAAGCTGACGCCCGACGAGATGAACGAGGCCGCCCTGTCCGCGGAAAAGACGTACACCATCGCCAGCCGCTGCGGCGTGTTTGCCAAAAGCGACATCCAGCCGCTCATCAACCAGGGCGCCAAGACGGGCGACGTGGCGGCCAGCATCTTCATGGCCGTGGTCAACCAGACCATCGCGGGCCTGGCCCAGGGCCGCAGGATCGCGGGCAACATTTTGTACCTGGGCGGGCCGCTCACCTTTTTGCCCCAGCTGAAAAAGTGCTTTGACAGCGCGTTGGGCGTCAAGGGCGCCTGCCCGGAAAACAGTCTCTACTACGTGGCGCTGGGCGCGGCGCTGTACTCGGACCAGGCGCTGGACCTGGGGCAGGTGGCCGCCGACCTCAAGGCCTACAGCGCCACCGCTACTTATGCGTTCGATCCCCCGCTGTTTGCCAGCGAGGCGGACTATGAGGCCTTCCGGGCGCGGCACGCCCGGGCCAGTGTGCCCCGTAAGCCCTTCACCGCGGGCTGCGGCCCGGTGTGGATCGGCATCGACGCCGGTTCCACCACCGTGAAGGCCGCGGTCATCGACCAAAACGACGAGCTGCTGTTCACCAGCTACCAGCCCAACAGCGGCAACCCTATCCCCATCATCCGCCAGCTGCTGCTGGAGATCTACCGCGCCCACCCGGAGGTGGAGATCGCCTCGGTGACGGCCACGGGCTACGGCGAGGACATCGTGAAGAGCGCCTTCGGCGTGGACTACGGCGTGGTGGAGACGGTGGCCCACTTCACGGCGGCCAAGCACTTTATGCCGGACGTGGATTTCGTCATCGACATCGGCGGCCAGGACATGAAGTGCTTCAAGATCGAGCACGGCGCCATCGCCAACATCTTCCTCAACGAGGCCTGCTCCTCGGGCTGCGGCAGCTTTTTGCAGACGTTTGCCGAGGCGCTGGGCTACACGGTGCCGGAGTTCGCCAAGCTGGGCCTGTTTGCCGACCGGCCCGTGGACCTGGGCAGCCGCTGCACGGTGTTCATGAATTCCAGCGTCAAGCAGGCGCAGAAGGACGGCGCCTCCATCGAGAACATCTCGGCGGGTCTGTCCATCAGCGTGGTGAAAAACGCGCTCTACAAGGTCATCCGCGCCTCCGGCCCCGAGGAGCTGGGCCAGCGCATCGTGGTGCAGGGCGGCACCTTTTATAATGAGGCCGTGCTGCGCGCCTTTGAGCAGGAGATGGGCGTGGAGGTCATCCGGCCCGACATCGCGGGGCTGATGGGCGCCTACGGCGCGGCCCTGTACGGCAAGGCCAAGGGCAAGCAGCATTCGTCGCTGCTGACGCAGAGCGAGTTGGAGGGCTTCACCCAAGAGGTGAAAAACGTGGTCTGCGGCCTGTGCGGCAACCACTGCCAGCTGACGGTGAACCGCTTCCCCGGCGGCAAGCAGTACATCAGCGGCAACCGCTGCGACCGCCCGGTGACCCACCGCGGCGCGGAAAACCCGCTGGATCTGTACGACTACAAGCTCAAGCTGCTGGCGGGCTACGGCCCGGCCGAACACGCGCGGCGCGGCACCATCGGCATCCCCCTGGTGCTGAATTTGTACGAGCTGCTGCCCTTCTGGCACACGCTGTTCACGCAGCTGGGCTTCTCCGTGGTGTCCACGGGCCCGTCCAGCCGCGCGCTGTACTTAGAGGGCCAGGGCACCATCCCCTCGGACACGGTGTGCTACCCGGCCAAGCTGGTGCACGGGCACATCCGCCAGCTGGCGGGCATGGGCCTGGACGCCGTGTTCTACCCCTGCATGACCTATAATGTGGACGAGGGCCACGGCGACAACTGCTACAACTGCCCGGTGGTGGCCTATTACCCCGAGGTGGTGGCCGCCAACTGCGCCGAGCTGGCGCACACAAAGTTCATTTACGATTACGTGGGCATCCACCGCCGCAAGGACTTCCCCAAAAAGATGGCGGCCATCCTGCGCAAGACCTGGCCGGACATCACGGACAAAGAGGTGGCCGCGGCCGCCGCGGCGGCCTACGCCGAATACGAGCGCCACATGGAGCAGCTGCGCGCCAAGGGCGCCGAGATCATCGCCCAGGCCCGCGCCGAGGGGCGGCCCATCATCGTGCTGGCCGGGCGGCCCTACCACGTGGACCCGGAGGTCAACCACGGCATCGACAAGCTGATCTGCAGCCAGGGCGCCGCCGTGGTGACGGAGGACTGCATCTCCCACCTGGTGGGCAAGGTGCCCACCACGGTGCTCAACCAGTGGACGTACCACGCGCGGCTGTACGCGGCGGCGAAGTACATCGCCGACCAGCCGGATATGGACCTGGTGCAGCTGGTGAGCTTTGGCTGCGGCGTGGACGCCATCACCACCGACGAGACGCGCGAGATCCTGCAGAGCGAGGGCAAGCTGTACACCCAGATCAAGATCGACGAGATCGCCAACCTGGGCGCGGTCAACATCCGCCTGCGCAGCCTGTTCGCCGCCCTGGAACAATGATTTGACGCAACTTTTTTCACGGCCGGACCCCAGCCCTTGGAGGGGGCTTTTCCTATGGAACGCATCATCGCTTATCCCAAATTCACCCCAGAGATGAAAGCCACCCACACCATCCTCATCCCCAACATGGCGCCCATCCATTTCACCATGATGGCCAGCGCCATGGAGGACGAGGGCTACAAGGTGGAGGTGCTGGGGGCCTCGGGCCACGAGGTGGCCCAGGAGGGGCTGAAATATGTCCACAACGACACCTGCTACCCGGCGCTGCTGGTCATCGGCCAGTTCATCAACGCGCTGAAGAGCGGAAAATACGATCTGGACCACACGGCCCTGCTCATCACGCAGACGGGCGGCGGCTGCCGCGCGTCCAATTACATCCACCTGCTGCGCAAGGCGCTGGTGAAGGCGGGCTTTCCCCAGGTGCCCGTGGCCAGCCTCAACTTTTCCGGCCTGGAAAAGGACAGCGGCTTCCAGCTGACGCTGCCGCTGCTGCGCAAGGTGGCAGCCGCCGTGTTCTACGGCGACGCGCTGATGTGCCTGTCGAACCAGACCCGCCCCTACGAGGACGAAAAGGGCTCCGCCGACGCCCTGGTGCGCCGCTGGACCATGGAGGTGGCCCGCCAGTTCGACGAAAAGCACGGCGTCTCCAAAAAGGACATGGCCCAGAACTTCGCCGCCATGGCCCGTGATTTTGCGGCCCTGCGCCTGACGTACACCCCCAAGGTGAAGGTGGGCGTGGTGGGCGAGATCTACGTGAAATACTCGCCGCTGGGCAACAACGGCCTGGAGCACTTTTTACATACCGAGGACTGCGAGGTCAACCTGCCGGGCCTGATGGGCTTCGTGCAGTACTGCGTGGCCAACACCGGCGAGACGGTGCGCCTGTACGGCGGCAGCAAGGCCGTGGCCCTGGGGGCCGACGTGCTGATGAACTGGCTGACGGCGCGGGAAAAGCTGCTGATCGAGGCCATCCGCAAGTACCCGAAATTCCACGCGCCCACCCTGTTTGTGGACACGATGAAGCTGGCCGACGGCATCATCGGCTACGGCAACAAAATGGGCGAGGGCTGGCTGCTCACCGCCGAGATGGTGGAGCTGCAGCGCACGGGCTTTGAAAACATCGTCTGCGCCCAGCCCTTCGGCTGCCTGCCCAACCACATCTGCGGCAAGGGCATGATCAACAAGATCCGCGCCGTCTACCCCGCCGCCAACATCACGCCCATCGATTACGACCCCAGCGCCACCCGCGTCAACCAGGAGAACCGCATCAAGCTGATGCTCAGCGTGGCCCGGGAACGGTTGTCCCAGGGCGGCGAGCCGCCCGCCGGGACGGCGCGGCCCCTGGTGGGGCCGGTGGAGGTGCCCAGCGCGGTGACGCTGCCCACCTTCGGCGAGCCTTTGCCCGCCCACGGATAACGGAAAAACGAAAAGCGCCGCCGGACGGGATTTCCTGTTTCGGCGGCGCTTTCTTTGCTCGCTGGGGGTCCTTCTTTCTCAATGCTGAGAAAGAAGCAAAGAGGCGCAGGGGGCTGGCAGGCCCCCTGCACCCCTCGCCAGAAAAGGAAGGCCCCAGCCGAGCGTTCGCTAACAGTAAGAATGACATAACGCTCACTCGATGCTTTGCATCGTCGTCTGTGGCCGATTCCAATGGTGGCTTCGCCCCCAAGCCCCCGTGAGAGCGGGGAGGTACGCGGGCGCCCCCTCATCCGCTTCACTTCGTTCAGCACCTTCCCCCACCGGGGGAAGGCGAACGCGGGCGGCAAGCCGCCCTGCTACTAC
>CATXYA010000080.1 GCA_958403605.1 uncultured Oscillospiraceae bacterium | reverse complement strand
CAGCGGTTGGCCTCCGAAATGCCTCTGCGGAGGCGATCCCCCACCGGGGGAAGGCTTTTGTTTTTCCTTGCTTTCGCGGAAAAACAACATAGCTGTACGCTTACTTAAAGATACTAACAAGCGTAAAGCTTTTAGCAAGTAGTAGCAGGGCGGCTTGCCGCCCGCCTTGCTCACCCCTGCTGCGCCAGCCAGCCCGCGCCCAGCAGGCCGGCGTTGTTGCCCAGGGCCGCGCCCACCAGGCGGCAGCCCGCGAAGCTGGGCTTCAGCAGCGGGGCCACCAGCTGCGGCACGCGGCGGCGCAGGAATTCCTCGCGAAAAATGCCGCCGCCCAGCACCACCGCGGCGGGGTCGAACGCGTGGATGAGGCCCACCAGGCCCACGGCCACCTCCCGCGTCCAGGCCTCCACTAGTGCCGCCACGGCGGGCTCGTCCAGCCGGGCGAACACCGCCCGGCCCGAAGCCAGCGCCGAGTCCAGCTGCCGGGCACGGGCCACCAGCGCCGCCGTGCTGGCATAGCGCTCATAGCTGCCCGAGCCGCGGTCAGCGGGGTCCAAGGCCTCGGGGTGCGTGAGCATGCCGCCGAATTCCCCGGCGGAGCCCCCGGCCCCCGTGTACAGCCTGCCGTCCACCACCGCGGCCCCGCCCACGCCGGTGCCGTAGCTCACCATCAAAAAGTTGCCGGTGCCTTTTGCCGCGCCGAAAGCGTATTCCCCCAGGGCGGCGGCGTTCACGTCGTTGAGCACGGCCACGGGCAGGTCCAGGGCCGCTTGCAGCCGCGCCTTCACCGCCATGCCCGTATAGCCGGGGATGTTGTCGCTCAGCCGGATGGTCCCGGCGGCGTCTACCTCCCCGGCGGTGGAAATGCCCACGCGCTGCACGCCCGGCATGGCGCGCACCAGCGCCGCCACCCTGTCCAGCAGGGCCGCCGCGCCCTCTTCGGCGCGGGAGGGCGTCTCCGTGACGTCTGTCAGCGCGCCGTCTGCCAGCAGGCCCGCCTTCAAATACGTGCCGCCGATGTCCACACAAGCCGTTTTCACAAAGCGTCCCCCTTTGACGCGTCGGGTCTGTTTCATTCTGGCTCTATCCTATCATTTAAGAAAATGTTTTTCAATTTTATTTTCAACAAAAAACTTTTTCTTATTTGTGCATGTTGCCCAGGAGGCCGTTCTTTTTGCCGTCCGCGGAACAGCGCGTTTTTTGTCGCGGATACGGCTGGTTTTTCCTGTGAAAAAATTTGCGGGAACCGTTGACAAAGCGGGGATTCCTGGCTATAATAGATATCGTCGCTGGTAGCGATTTGATATTCCTCCTTAGCTCAGTTGGCAGAGCATGCGGCTGTTAACCGCAGGGTCGTTGGTTCGAGCCCAACAGGGGGAGCCAGGAAAACGCAGGATGTAAGTCCTGCGTTTTTTTGTTGCCCAAAAAGCAAGCGGGGCGCCCTCTCGGGGGCGCCCCGCTTTTTTATTCGATCTCCGCCAACTGCGCCGCCGCCTGTTCCGTCTCGGCGCACAGGGCCTCCATCAGGGCCGTGAAGCCCTCCAGGTCGCCCGTCTCCAGGGCGCGGGCCAGCTGCTCCGGCGCCTGCGGCAGCTTTGTGGGCCGGTGCTCCAGCAACGGCAGGCCCAGCAGCAGCACCTCGTAAAATTTGCCCTAGATCTCCCGCAGAGCGGCGTTTTCGTTTTCATACAGCACAAAGCCCAGGGCACGGAAAAAAGCCAGGAACCCGGCGTCCGGCCGGGCGCGCAGCCGGGCCGCGGCGTGGGCCACGTTCTGCGGACGGCGCGGAAAAAACCACGCCGCCATGCCGGGGAACGTCAGGCGGATGAGCGGCAGCCCCTCGCGGAACAGGGCCAGCTGCTTTTGCACCGCCTCGTCCCGCAGGCAGGCCGGGTCCAGCGGGGCGCGCGCCACCCGGGTGCCCACGCCGTGCACCGTGGCGACGGCGCCCAAATTTTCCAGCAGCGCCACGGCCCGGCGCACCGTGCTGAGGGAAACGCCGTAGGCCTTTGCCAGCGCGCCGTAGGAGGGCAGCAGGCTGCCGGGGCCGAATTCCTCCCCCAGATCGATGCGCCCCAGCAGGTGGGCCGCCAGCGAGTAGCACCGCTGGGGCCGCTCGCGGTACACGTTCCAGGTAAAGGGCACCTGCGGCGGCGCGGACGGCGGCGTCTAGCCGAGATCGTCCCACACGGTGCGGCACAGCAGGACCTGCATTTCCAGATAGGCGCGGCGGAGCTGCTCCCGGTCGCCCGTCCGGCAGGCCGCGCGCACCCCACGGACCAAGGTCTGCAGCTGCCGGGCCGCCGCGGGCGACTGCATCCCGCGGCGCCAGAGGAACGAAAATTGATAATAGTCCGCCAGTTCATCATAGAAATTCAACAGAACGCCGCTGCCCAGGGTCTGCAGCATACAGCGGCCGCAGAAAAACATCAGGTAATAGTCCCCGTCCTCCAGGGACGAGGCCACCGCCTCGATCCGCGCCATCTCCCGCCGCGGCAGGCGGCGGGCGCCCTCCGCCAGCAGGGGCAGCACGAAGGGCGGCAGCACCTCCTGCAGCTGCCGAAAGCCGTCCCGGCGCGCCAGATAATACGCCTGGCAGCGGGCGGCCCCGGTTTGGACGCCGTCCCACACCACCACCGTTTTGCGGCCCGGGCAAAGGCGGATATACCCCTCCGCCTGCAGCCGCAGATAGGCGCTGCGCACCGTGCGCACGGCGACCTGGTAGACCTCGTGCAGCAGTTCGATGGTGGGCAGGCAGTCTCCCTTTTGGTAGAACCCAAACTCGATGCGCGCGCGGAAAAAGCGGTAAATGAGGCTGTAATGCTCCTGCGGCACCCCGCATCCCCCCTCCCTTGTACCCTGGCGGACGTTTTTTCCATTGTAGCATTTTCTGCCCGCGGCGTCCAGAAAGCGCTTGTAATCCAGCCGCCCTTCTGCTAAAATAAGATAAAAATCCCTATCTGAACACTCTTGCTTTTGCGGCATTTTTCGCCGCCGACCGTCCTGGAGGGACTATGATGACAAACGATCCTGAAAAAGAACCTTTGGCCTGGGCCGCGCCCTCTTCGGCGGCGGATTATGAGTATACCGCGTTGATGCAGCTGCTGGGCGTCAGCGTCAGCAAGCATTTGCTGGATGAGCACTTCACGCTGATCTGGGCCAACGATTTTTATTACCAGCTCATCGGCTGGCCCAAAGAGGAATACGAGGCCAACTTCCACAACCGGCCCGACCTGTATTACCAGCCCGACCCGGACGATTGGGCGGAGCTTGGCGCGGCGGTGGGAAACGCACTGGCCGCGGGGGAGAGCAGCTATAAGCTGCTCTCCCGCATCCGCCGCAAAAACGGCGATCATATCTGGGTACAGTTTTCCGCCGTCTTTGCGGACGAGTATGTCAATGGCTATCAGGTGGCCTATTCCGTGCTCACCAACATCGACGACGTCGTGCGCATGCAGCTGGAGCAATCCGTCACCTATGAGAGCCTGCCCGGCTTTGTGGCCAAATACCGCGTGGAACCGGGCCTGGAACCGGGCCTGGAGCTGACGCTGTTGGATTCCAACGCCCGCTTCCGGGAGTATTTCGGTGAGGCCGCGGGCGGCCCCGCGGGCTCTTCGCTCTATTTCCGCAACATCGAGGACAATGCCGACGTCATCGCGCAGCACCGGGAGGCGCTGCTGGCGGGGCAGCCGGTGCAGTTCGTCATGCACGTCAACAGCCGGAAAGACATTCCCCTGTGGCTGCAGGTGAACGCCACTTGCGTGACCCGGCAGGACGGCCACCCCGTCTACCTGGTCATTTTTATCGACATTACCGACGTGACGGAGCTGCGGGAGATGCATCAAAAGCTCACCGAGCAGGCCGCCGCCCTGGAGGAGGCGCTGGCGGCGGCGGAGCACGCCAACCGCGCCAAATCGGAATTTCTCTCCCGCATGAGCCATGACATCCGCACCCCCATGAACGCCATTTTGGGCATGTCGTCCATCGCCGCCGCCCATATCGCCGAGCCGGAGCGCGTGCAGGACTGCCTGAGCAAGATCGACGTGTCCTCCAATCTGCTTTTGAGCCTCATCAACGACGTGCTGGACATGTCCAAGATCGAGAGCGGCCGCCTGACCATGGCCGAAGAGCCGTTCAGCCTGGGCGAGGTCATCCAGAACATCGTCACCATCATCCAGCCCTCCATCCTGCAAAAGCATCACAGCTTCGATATCCGCGTCAGCGGCCTGCACCATGAGCAGGTGCTGGGCGACGAGCACCGCCTGGAACAGGTGTTTTTGAACATCCTCTCCAACGCCGTCAAGTACACGCCGGACGGCGGCTGCCTCACCCTGGAGCTGCGGGAGCTGGAAGAATTGCCCGGTGCCGAAGGCAGGAACAGCCCGGTGGGCTGTTTCAGGGCACGCAGCGGTTTCGCCGCAGGCGAAATGGAGGCGGATGCCGACAAGCTGCCCGGTGCCGAAGGCAGGAACAGCCCGGTGGGCTGTTTCAGGGCACGCAGCGGTTTCGCCGCAGGCGAAATGGAGGCGGATGCCGACAAGCTGCCCGGTGCCGAAGGCAGGAACAGCCCGGTGGGCTATGGCCGCTATGAGTTCGTCTTCCGCGACAATGGCTACGGCATGACGCCGGAGTTTCTGGAAAAGCTCTTCACGCCCTTTGAGCGCGCCGAGGACGCCACCATCGCCGCCATCCAGGGCACGGGGCTGGGCATGGCCATCAGCCGCAACATCGTGCGCATGATGGACGGCGACATTTCGGTGCAGAGCACCTATGGCCAGGGCTCCGCCTTCACCGTCACCTTTTCGCTGAAGCTGCAGGAAGAAGCCCCTGTGTCGCTGCCCGTGCCCGCGGGCGCGGTGGTGCTGGTGGTGGACGACGATCCGCTGGCCTGCGAGACCACCTGCGAGTATTTACAGGAGCTGGGGCTGGACGCCCTGTGCGCCCTCTCCGGCCAGGAGGCGCTGGCCAAGGCGCAGGCGGCCCTGGCGGCGGGCACACCGCTGCTCGCCGTTATCATGGACTTAAAGATGCCCGGCATGGACGGCATTGAGGCCACCCGGCGGCTGCGCCGGGTGCTGGGGGAAAGCGTGCCCGTCATTTTGCTTTCCGCCTACGATTGGTCGGACTGCGAGGCCCGCGCCAGGGAGGTCTCCGTCAGCGGCTTTGTGGCCAAACCCATGCTCAAGTCCAGCCTGGTGCACGCCCTCGAGCGCTATGTCCTGCGCGAACAGGCTTTTCTTCCCCACGCCGCCGCGGGGCTGGGCTGCGCTTACCCCGGCAAGCATCTCCTGCTGGTGGAGGACAACGCGCTGAACCGCGAGATCGCCCTGGAGCTGCTGGGCCAGACGGGCGCCGTGGTGGACACGGCGGAAAACGGCCTGGAGGCGGTGGAAGCCTTTGCCACGGCCCCCGACGGGTGGTACGACCTTATTTTTATGGACCTGCAGATGCCGGTGCTGGGCGGCATGGAGGCCACCCAGCGCATCCGTGCGCTGCCGAAGGCCGGCGCGGCCACGGTGCCCATCGTGGCAATGACGGCCAACGTCTTTGCCGAGGACGTGGCGGCCAGCAAGGCCGCGGGCATGGACGGCCACCTCGCCAAGCCTCTCCAGCTGGACCAGATCCGCCTGGTGCTGGAGCGCTATCTCTCCGCCTGATTCCGTGGGGCGGCGTTTGCAGCAGCCGCCCCCGTTCTCAAGAAAAAGCGCAGAGCCTAAGGCTCTGCGCTTTTTTATACCATAAATGCAAACTTGTGAGTATTTGTGCGCGCCAGCGCACAGGACGAATGTCCACAGCCTTAAAATCTTAAGCGTCTGCCCTACTTGCTGCTATTGTACGAGTCTGTATTCGTATCTGTAGGAGAACTGCGCAAAATGCTTATTTTCTGCAGATAAGCAACGCATGATTACTCATCCCTGTACAACTTTCGTGGCTCGTCATTTGGTCATACAGTGGTCGCATAATCTCAAATTGTTCGTCTGTCATGCTATTGACAGCACCCATCGTAACAAAAAAGTCCGTACCCAAATTCATCACTTTAGATAAACCCTGCCTTTGGGCGGTATCATTCATTTCCTCGGGTGTCGTAAAATAAAAAGTATCAGGTCTTAAATCATCTTCACCTTTTGTAAGCACGAGCTCGTTGGCATTTTCATTTGGATAAGTACTACTATCATAAATACAAGCACCTACATAAACGCCAATTTTATTGATGTATGCAAAAGCCAGAACGCCCCCAGCTTTACAAACTCTTTTACACTCTCCGAAAACCAATTCGCGTTCCTGTTGCGGCAGATGATACAGTGGGCCCAAGCACAAAACTACATCGTAGCTGCTATCGGCAATGTTCTCAAGGTTCGTAGCATCGCCAACTTCACAAGTTATGTTTGTATGTCCACTTTGTTTGATCGCCTGCTCAAACAATTCAATATGCGCCGGTACAAGATCTATGCCATGATACCTGTTGCATTTTTCGGCATAATACATACCATAATATCCTGTGGCACAGCCAACTTCAAGCACTTGGTCGCCAGGTTTTATAAAATTCTTTAAGTGCTTTTTAGTGTAATGAAATTCAAGACTTGTACTTCGGTCACGGGTCGACCTGTTACCCTCTTGCTCGTGACGATATTGTGCCAGTATTTTATCTTTATTGTTTGCCATTCCCTTTCGTCCTCTCAGGCTAATATAGATAATCTTTTTTTCGTGTCTTATTTGTCCAATCCATATTCTCTATCTGTTCATTTATGATAATCCAAACAGATTTTTTGTCAATTCGCGATGTAAAAGGATGGACCACATGACCTCAAAATAGCCTGCGGGTATTTTTATCGATGCGAAGAGAGGCCCCACTTGTCGATCTTGCGCTCGACAGAATGGGGAAGGACCGCGATCCAGGCGAAAAAATAGATGCAAAAGGCGATAAATAAGATGGTGGTGTTCTCGGTCAGTTTTAGCATCCCCGC
>CATXYA010000079.1 GCA_958403605.1 uncultured Oscillospiraceae bacterium | reverse complement strand
GATGCGGCGCTTTGCCTCGCGGACGATCTCACTCAATGTACTTCCCGCCTTTCCTTTGTGAAAAAACAGCCTGCGGCTATGTTTGATCTGTGATGAAGATAAAAAACCGGGGGCCCCGATCCACCGAGGCCCCCGGAAGCTACCCTTGCCCTTTATTCGCCGGAGGGATTCAGCGTAGAGTAGTTTTCCACCATATAATCTTTGATGTCGAATTCGCCTTCTTTTTGGCCCTTCTCGATGGCCGCGTTGTAACGCGCATCCAGATCGGCAAAGGCGGCGTCCAACTCGACGGTGCCGTTAAGGATATCGTTCATCACCTTGCCGAAGCCATCGCCCTCTACCTGCACCGGGGTCTCATAGGGGTACACACGGTCCTTGCTGATGTCGGCAAAGCCTGCAAAGCCGGGCTTGTCGGGCATTTTGGTGACCTTGTCGGCAATGCCGTCGTACACGGGGATGCCGTAGCCGCCCTCATAGTACTCCACCAGGGTGTCCTCGTTCAGCAGGTACTCATAGAAGGTCATGGCCGCCTGCTGTTTGGCCGCGTCGCTGGCGCCGTTGATCAGCAGATAGCTGCCGCAGTCCAGCTGAGAATAGCCGTGAAGCTCGCCGTCGGTGTTGGGCAGGGTGGTCACGTCCCAATCGCACTGGGCGGGGAACTGGTCGTTGAACACGCCGATGTCCCAGGAGGCCGCCAGGATCATGCCCACATTGCCGGCGGAGAACTGGGCGCGGGCGGGGTCGTTCTGCATGGTGGTGCCGCCGGGGAACAGGCTGCCGTCCTTCTGCAGCTGCAGATACAGCTCCATCACGGGCTTGAGCGCGCTCCAGTTGTATTGGCCGGTGGTGTAGTCATAGTAGCTGTCGCCGTTGACACGGGCCATCTGCTCGCCGTAGATCCACCAGATCCAATCCTCACCGGTGGGCAGCATGAAACCGAATTTCTGCGGGTTCTGGGTCTTGCCGTACTCGGTGATGGCCTTGGCCGCCGCGATCACCTCTTCATACGTGGTGGGCGGGGATTCGGGGTCCAGCCCCGCGGCCTCGAACAGGTCCTTGTTCCACGCCAGGCGGAAGTTGTAGCCGCGGAAGGGCAGCGAATACCAGTTGCCGTTCAGGCAGTTGTTGCCGACCGCCTTTTTGTCCTCGACGCGGGCCAGCATCTCGTCGCTCATCAAATCATTCAGCGGGGCGGCGTAGTTCTGGTCCACCAGCTGCTTGAGCTCGATGCCGTCGGCGTAGATGTCGGGGCCGGTGCCGTTTTTCAGCGCCAGCAGCAACACGTTGTTGTAGTCGTCCGAAACTTTTTTCATGTCCACGTGGATCTTGCCGGCGTACTCGTTGTTGAAGTCCTCCACCTTTTTCTCGGTAAAGGCAAAATCGTCGACATAGTGGGTCCAGAACGTGATGTCCACCTGCTCCCCGGTGGACGCGGATGCCGCGGAGCCGGAAGCTGCCGGGGCGGCGGAAGAGCTTGTCGATCCGCCGCAGGCGGACAGCACACTCACCGACAAGGCGAGCGTCAAACCCAGAGCCAAAAACCGTGCTGACTTTTTCATAAGGTGCCTCCTACTTTTTTCGTAGCTTTCCACGAATTTCATCGTTTTTGAGTAACCGTTTACTCTTTGTTCGTGTTTAATATAACACGCTTTTTCAACTTTTTCAATACTTTGTGCCGCAAAAAACCTGTCGGAAAATATTTTTGGCACAATGACCTATTTTACCGTATAAATTTTGGCTTTTCCCACGAAGCACAGCTGATAGCCAAACTCTGTTCCGCTGTAAGGACGGGGAATATCGGCGGTTTGACACAGAATCAGTACATTCTGTCCGGGGTGCAGGGGCAGGGCCAGCGGCACGCGGCACGCGTTCTTTTCCCGCCCGCAGAACACCTCTTCCCCGTTGAGCCACAGGGTCACGGGGCTGTCATAGCGCAGGGTAAAAAGGGCTGTTTGCGCCGTTTCTGAGTAAAGGATTTCCTTTACCCACGCCTCCCCCGCCATCGCTTCCCCCTGCCGGTAGGTGCCAAAGCGGCGCAGGTCCACATAGCCGAAGCAGTTGTGGGCGGCCAGCGGGTCGCGCATCCAGCGCCAGGTGCGTCCGCCAAAGGAATACGCCGCCGCGCCGGGGTCGCGCTCGGGCGCAAAGCCCTGAGCGCTGGCGCCGGCGGGCAGGCAGCCCAGCACCTGCGGCGCCGAGAGGGTGGGGGTGTCCCATTCCAGGGTGAGGCACTGTTCGTCCGCCCCTTCCCTCAGTGTCAGCCGGGCATACTGAACGCCCACGCGCCGCAGCGCGTCCACGTGGGTCAGCTGCCAGCGCACCGTGTCCCCGGCGCCGCCCGCCACCGTGCCCATCCACTGGGGCAGATAGCGCTGCTCGTACAGCTCCTGGGTGCAGCCCCCGGCGCTGCAGTCCGTCACGCGCCAGCCCTCCTCCGGCTCCAGCCGCGCCAAAAGCTTTGCCGGGCGCAGAAAGGTCAGGGTGAGCTCGGCGGTGTCGCCGTGAAAAGCGCAGTCCGCCGCAAAGGCCCGGGGCGCCGCCATCGCCGTGAAGGGGCGCACCGCATAGGCCGGCGCCTGCCCCCGCAGCGCCCGGGCCCGCACGGCCCCATTGGTGTTGGTGAAGCGCACATGGGTATAGGCCCCCTGCTCGTAGCCGAAGCCCTCGCCCTCGTCGTCATAATAATCGAACACGCCGTCGCCGCCCGGCACCGCCAGCAGGCACAGACCGCCGCAGGCCGCCGCGTTGCGGCCAAGCGCGGTGAAAATGGGCACCGCCGCGCCCGCCCGCACAAAAATGGGCGGCGCGCCCAGCGGGGCGGGCACCGTGTGCAGCCCCGGCCCATAGGCCTCTCCGCTCCACCAGTGGCGCCACTGCCCCGCGGGCAGATAGACCTGCCGGCTGCGGGCGCCCGGCTGCGTCACCGGGGCGATGAGCAGCGACGGCCCAAACAGGAACTGCCCTTCCCAGCGCCGCGCCTCGTCATCCATGGGAAATTCGTACGCCATGGGGCGCACCAGCGGCGTGCCGTGCAGCGCACAGTCCATAGCCAGGGAATACACATAGGGCAGCAGCATGTAGCGCAGGCGGATGAGGCCGCCGATCTGCCGCCGGGCCTCGGAGCCGAAGCTCCAGGGCTCGTTGCCGGGGCGGGTGCCGTGCGTGCGGAACAGGCCGCAGAACACGCCCCATTCCATCCAGCGCACGTACAGCTCAGGGGAATAACCGTCCATACTCAAAAAGCCGCCGATGTCCGTGCCCCACCAGGGGATGCCCGACAACGCCATCGTCTGCCCCAGCACCACCTGCTCCTGCAGCACCTGCCAGGAGGCGTCGATATCGCCGGACCAAAGCGCCGCGCCGTACTTCTGCAGCCCGGCGCAGCCCGAGCGGGAGAGGATGAAGGGCCGTGTGCCGAAGTCCCGCCGCTGGCCCTCATAGAGCCCCTGGGCCCACAGCAGGGAATAGGCGTTGTGGGTGTGCAGCCTGCCGCCCGCCGCGCTGCGGGTGCCCTCGAAGTGCTCTTCCAGCTCGCCCATATCCGTCCAGTACCCGCGCAGGCCCTGGCGGTACAGCGCCGCCGTCTTCTGCCACCAGACCTCCCGCGCGTGCGGGCTGGTGTGGTCATAGGTGACGCGCTTTTCCGGCGGCACCTCATTGAGGCAGCCCTCCGCGCGCAGCTGCCCGTAATATTTTCCCTCCTGCGCGATGAACGGGTGCTGCGCGCTGGCAACATGAAAACCCTCCGCGGCCAGCGCCGCCAGCATCTCCTGAGGGTGCGGCCAGTCATCGGGCCGCCATTCCAGGTCCCCAAATTCCGCAAACCACAGCCAGTCGATGATCAGGCCGTCGCAGGGCACGTCCTCCGCGCGCAGGCGGCGGGCGGTCGCCAGCAGCTCCGCCTCGTTGAGATAGCGGTTGCGGCACTGCAAAAAGCCGTAGGCCCATTTGGGCATCAGGCCGGGGAAGCCCGTCAGCCCGTAATATTGGCGCAGCAGCTGCGGCGGCGGGCCAAGCAGCAAAAACAAATCCAGCGCCTCGTGGGATTCCACACAGGCCTCGCCGCTGGGCTGTGGGCGCGCGGGCGCCCAGGGGGAGGGCACCATCGCCTCGCCCAGGGGGTCCAACGGCTGCGGATCGCTCTCATTAAAGCAGAAGCGGGCCGCGGAGGGCTGTGCCAGCAGCATCCCGTAGCCCCCGGTGGACATGAAAAAGCCGATGCCGCAGTTGCCGCTGCGTCCGTGGCCGCCCCACTGGTTCCACATCCGGCGCTCCTGATGGTTGTGGTCCAGCTTGGCCTGCGGGTCCTGCCCCAGGCCGTAGACGGCGTCGGAGGCGGGCGAATAAAAGCGCAGCGCCGCGCCCTGTCCCTGCAAGGCGAGCGCCGCGGGCGGCGTATGCCAGCGCACGGCGCCGTTTTCCTGCACCTGCAAGGCGCCGTCCGCCCCCACCAGCACCGCCAGCCGCCCCGCGCGGACGCAGGTCCCATCCTGCTGCGGCGCGGCGGTACAGGGCAGGCATTCCGGCTCCCCCGCCAGCAGCGGGCACCAGGCGGGCGCGGGCAGGCCCGCCCCGTACTGCAGGCGCACGCCGCCCTGGGTGGGAAAGGAGACGGTGAGCACGCCGCCGCTGTGCGGCAGACGGGCCGCCGTCCCGGTCAAAACAAGGTCTTCCATTTTTTGTCAGCCTCCTTTGGTGCGCTGCGGCGCGCGCAGCCGCTTTTTCACCGGCAGCGCCTGCAGCGCGACCCCCAGCAGAATGATGCCCAGCCCGGCCCAGTGCTGCCAGCGGATGGGCTCGTGCAGCAGCAGCGCGATAAACAGTAAATTCGCAAAGGGCGTGACGAACGACAGGTTGGCCGCCAGCGCGGCGGACGCCACAGACAGGATGCGGAACCACACCCAGTAGCCTGCGGCCAGGTTGAACACGCCGTTCCACACCAGGCACAGCGCGTCCTGGGCGCTGACGGCGCAGGGCGCGGAAAAGGCCAGCATCCCCACCAGCGACAACACAAAGCCCACGGCCATGTACACCAGATTGGCTGTCTCGGCGTCGGCGGGCGCGCGCCGCCCCAGGTTGGAAAACAGCCCCCAGCACACCGCGCCGGCCAGGGCGCACAGGGCCCCGGCATTCAGGCCGCCCTGCGCCGCACCCCCGCCGCCCGTCAGCACCACCGCAGCCCCCGCCAGGCCCAGCAGCACGGCCAGCACCCCGCGGGCGCTGGGCTTTTCCCCGCACACGGGCCAGGCCAGCAGCAGCACGAACACGGGAAACGTGTAATTGAGCACAGAGGCCTCCACCGCGCCCGTCAGCGAGAGCGCCGTGGCGTAAAGGAAATAGTACAAAAACGAGGGCAGCGCCATGGCGCTCAGGCACAGCAGGCGCCTGGCCCCCAGCGCGCGCAGCCGCCCCAGGCCGCCGCGCATAAAATAAGGGACCGCGAGGGCAGCCAACGCGATCCCAAAGCTGTAGCACTGAAAGGGCCAGACGGGCAGGTTTCCCAGCACCAGCTTGCCCACGGCGGCGTAGCTGCCCCACAGGACGAGCTGGAATCCCATCAGGAGATAGGGGTTTTGAAAAGCCCGGACGGCCCCGGCCCGCTTATCCATGCTGCAGAAAAGCGAGGACGTCGCCGATGGCCGTGCGCTCTTCCGCCGTCAGCGCCAGGGCCGGGTTTTCCAGCCGCGCCGTCAGATAGCGCGCGGCCGCGGCGCGGTCCAGGGGGCGCGGTGCGCCGCCCGTCAGCCGCAGAAAATTTTCCCGCAGGATCTTTTTCTGCACGTCCTCCGGCAGGGCGATGCCCTGGGTGGTCTTGTCCCAGGCGTGGACGGTGCCGCTGGTGGTCAGAAAATCCCGCTCCAAGCGGTTGGTGATACGGGCGTTTTCCAGCTCCACGGCGTTATACAGGTTCGAGTTGTCGGTGCCGTAAATAATGCGGTCCTGGTATTTCAGGAAAAACTCCCGCCATTCCACCGGCCGCTTGCCGAAGTTCCAGTACATCTCCGTGCCCGCCACCAGGTCCAGGCAGACATTGGGGTGCCGCTCCAGCAGGCTGTCCAGCCGCTCCAGGTCGGCGGACATGAAAAACAGATGCGCCAGGATCACCTTCATGCGGGGGAAGCGCGTCAGCACGTCCTCCACCTCGGCGTACAGCGTCTCTTTTTCCTCGTAGGTGCCGTCGCCGTAAAAGTAGCCCGCGTCATAGGCCCAATCCGGGATCAGCGCCCGGTCCCAACACTCCTCGGGGTCGGCCACGTGCGACAGCAGCGGGATCTGCAGCTCCTCCAGCTTTTTGTAAAAACTGTCGTAGCGCGGGTCGTTGAACGCCACACCCAGCTTTTTGCGCAGGGAGGGCTTGTTTTCCACCATTTTCATGCCGTCGAAGCCGATCTTCCACAGCGCGTCCAGCTCCGCCGCAAAATCGCAGTCACAGCGGTAAGTAAGGCCGCCGAAGGCGAAATTTTCCGGCGCCAGGGCTTTGAGATAGATGCCCATGGCGTTTTGCGCCGCGTCGTCCATGCATTCACAGCTCAAAAAATTGCACGCCTCATAGCCGAACGAATGTTCCAGGGCCAGCATGTCGCGCACGCCCTGGGTGCCGCGGCCGAACACATGCACGTGCCCGTCGATGGTCTTTGGATAATCTCCCATGGTCTTCCACTCCTTTTCTCTGTGCGGCGGCGGTCAGCCCTGCGTTGGATCAATGGCTTCCACCGCGGCCGCGCGCGCCAATTCCTCCACCCTTTGGCGGGTATAAGACACGTCCATGCCGCCGGGATAGGTGACGGCCAGCGCCCCCGAGGACGCCGCCAGGCGCAGCTGCCCGGCGGCGTCCTGCCCCTCCAGGCGCGCGGCGATCAGCCCCGCGTTGAACAGGTCTCCCGCCCCGTTGGGGTCCACGGCCTCCACCTGCGGGGGCCGCACGCGCCAAAAGCGCCCGTCTAAAAAGGCGATGGCACCCTGC
>CATXYA010000078.1 GCA_958403605.1 uncultured Oscillospiraceae bacterium | reverse complement strand
GCCTGTAGCTGCCCACCGGGTTGCCCAGGGCGTCCGTCATGGCAAAGGCGTCGGCGTACTTGGCGATGCGCTGGGTGCGCTCCTCGCTGGAAAGATGGTACAGGTCGGCGATGAATTTCAAATATTGGATGCCGGTCAAAAACTCGTAGAGGTCGGGGTTATCCGGCAGAAACGCCGTCACCCGTTTGGCCGCCACCGGCTCTTTGACAATGTCGTGCCCGTCGATGACTATGGTGCCCTCTTTAAAATCCAGGATGCCCGCCACACAGCGCAGCGTGGTGGTCTTGCCCGCGCCGTTGTGGCCGATGAACCCCACGATCTGTCCGTCAAGCACGGCAAAGGAAAGGTCCTCCACCGCGCGCTTGCCGCCCGGATAGGTTTTGGAAAATTGAGAGATCGTCAGCATATTTCGTTCCTCCCGGCATTCATTTTTAATTTCGTCGTTTCGATGAATGTCTAAACGTATTATAGCACCCGCCCGCCGCTTGTCAACATCTTTGTTACATTTTTCACAAAATATCGTTTCCCCATTCCCCGCCCGTTTCAAAAATGGGAAAAATAGCGAAATTTCTTGCGCTCTCCCTGCCGGAACGGTATAATAAGTAGCTGTGAAAAAAATAGGAGCTTTTAGAAAAGAGGAATCACGCATGTCTTACCACTTTTTGCTGGATATCGCCCTGATCCTGATCGGCACAAAGCTGCTGGGCCTTGTGACCCGCCGCTTTCAGCTGCCGCAGGTGGTGGGGGCTTTGCTGGCCGGGCTGATCCTGGGCCCGGCATGCCTGAATTGGCTGCAGGCCACAGATACGCTGGCGCAGCTGTCGGAGCTGGGCGTCATCGTCATCATGTTCACCGCCGGCATGGGCACCAATTTAAAGGATCTGAAGCAGACGGGCAAGGCGGGCCTGCTGGTGGCGCTGTGCGGTGTGCTGGTGCCCCTGGGCCTGGGCGCGCTGCTGATGTTCGCCTTCAATCGGGGCGAATTCGCCTACGAGGGCAGCAAGCTGCTGCAGGACCTGTTTATGGGCACCGTGCTGACGGCCACCTCGGTGAGCATCACCGTGGAGACGCTGAAGGAGATCGGCAAGCTGTCCACCAAGGTGGGCAACACTATTTTGGCCGCGGCCCTCATCGACGACATTTTGGGCCTGATCTGCCTGACGCTGGTCACCAGCATGGCGGGCGCGGACGTGAACCTGGGCGTGGTGCTGCTGAAGATCGCGGCGTTCTTCGTCTTTGCCATCGGCGTGGGGCTGCTGGCGATCAAGGGCTTTTGCTGGTACGACAAGCGCGTGGAGGACCGCAACCTGCGGCGCTTCCCCGTGGCGGCCTTTGTGCTGTGCTTGGTGATGGCCTATGTGGCGGAGGAGATCTTCGGCGTGGCGGACATCATCGGCGCGTTTGCCGCGGGCCTGGTGATTGCCAACACGCCCAAGGCGCAGTACATCGAAAGCCGCTTTTCCCCCCTGTCCTATCTGCTGCTGACGCCCATCTTTTTCGCCAGCATCGGCATCAAGGTCACCCTGCCGCAGATGGACGGCATGATCCTGCTGTTTGCCGTGCTGCTGTTGGTGGTGGCCGTGGTGGCCAAATTGGTGGGCTGCGGCCTGGGTGCCCGCGCGTGCGGGTTTGAAAACCGCCAGTGCGTGCAGATCGGCTGCGGCATGGCCTGCCGCGGCGAGGTCGCCCTGATCGTAGCCAACAAGGGCATGGCGATGGCGCTGCTGAACCCCGTGTTCTTCGGCCCCATCATCATTATGGTGGTGTGCTGCGCCGTACTGACGCCCATCATGCTGAAATCCGCCTTCAAGAACGAGAGCAAGTACGAGGGCCTGGTGCAAAGCGACCTGGTGGACCGTTTGGACGCCGGGGAGCAGTTGGAGATCGTGGAGAGCAAGGTCCTGGAAAAAGAACAGGCGCTGCGCGACAACTCCGCGAAATAAATCAAAACGGCTTGCAAAGCAACACCCCCTGCAACAACTTTCCATGGTTGTTGCAGGGGGTGTTGCTTTGTTCGGTCGGTGGCCGTTCCGCTCCCTATGAAACGACGCGGGCCGGGATTGCGGCCTCCACGGTCCCGCGATTATACTGGGCGTTCCCTTAAACCGGCGGCTTTTCCGGGAACGGCGTTCCCTATCGTAGCGGCCTCCTGTTCTTGGCGGGCGCACCCATTTTTTAAGCCCTATGCAATCTCTCGCAGCGCGGTGTATGCCTCCCGCTCCTGTTCGCCCAGCCCAGCCACGGCGGCAGAGAGCCCCGGCAATAGCCCGGTGTCCTCGGTCCGCGACAACTCCCGCAAGCCCGCCGCCACCGCGTCCCATTGGCGGGCGATCCGGCCGAAGCGGCCGCTCAGGGGCACCAGCCGTTCCTCTTCCAGCAGCGGCGCGGCTTCCTTCAAAAAATCGCCGTATAATTGACGGAAGATGCCCCCGCCGGTCCCGCCGTCCCGGCTGATTTGAAAATAGTTCGCCATCCCCGCCGCGCGCAGTTTTTCCGGGGGCAAGTGCCGCCATTGCCGGAGGGCCCGTGAAAATTTGGCGATCCCTGCAAGGCCCAACAGATGGGCTGGCGGCGCCAGCATGGTTTCACAGGTCTCGCGGATGGCCGCCCGCAGCACCGCTTCGTCCGGGGCGTGATAGCCGTCGAAGGAAAAGGTCAAATAACGGTTATTCGCCGGGAAGGGCCGGTGGGCGCTGGCCCGCGCCTTTGCCAGATCGCTGTAAGAGACCCGGTGATACGCCTGCCCGACGGGGCCTTTCGGCGTCGAGATGGGCCGCGCTTCGCTGTCCCGGTCGCTCACATAAAACTGCCGCGCCTCCCCGTCATAGCCGCACAGCACCACCGCATGGCCGCCGAAATGGCTGCTTTCCGCCAGGCTCAAATACGGCAGATAGGGCATGTCCACATAGACCAGGACCGGCTCTTGTGCGTCCAGCATGCGCCGGGCGGTGTCTTCAGCGCGGGCGCTGTTCTTGCAGGTGCGGCAGCGGATGGTGATATGCAACCGCTGCGCCAGCGTTGCTTCAAACGCGCCCACCTTCTTTCTGCCGCTGATGAGCGGGCCCGCGGCGCTGTTGAGGTACACAAAGGACAGGCCGGACGCCAGCCCAAACAGCAGCTCCTCCGACAGCGCATAGCCGATAGGCAAAGACCTGCCGCAGCGCGGTGGTGATGCAATGCTTTCCGTCCAGGGGGACGAACCGCTCCAGCGGGCCGCCTGCCGTCACGGCTTTTCCCGCCACTGGCGGCACTGCTCGATGCGCCGGCCCTCGTCGCCCTGCTCTTTGTCATACGCAAAGCCCTGCAGCTTGTCACAGGGAAAGCTGTCACAGCTGCCGCAGTGCTCCCGCTGTTTGTCCTCACAGCAGGATTTGACGGGGCAGCTCTCTCCCCAAAACGGTTTTTCCATGGCTGTGCAGCCGGGACAGCCCACCTGTTCCCGGTAAGCACAGGCGCTGCAAAGCAGCCCGCAGCGTGATTCGATCATTTTCCATTCCTCCTTGGTATTTGATGCCTTCATCCTACCGCAGGGAACGTGACAGCAGTGCGTCATGTTTGCTGCAAAATTTCACGGGCCTGGGCCAGCCGCTCCTGCTGCAGTGAAAGCGGCTCCAGCACCCGCACCTTGCTGCCGAAGCTGAAGATCCACGCGCGCAGATAATCCTCCTTGGCAAATTCCCAGGCGAAGAACAATTCGCCATTTGGCAGCTCCTGATAGCTCTCCGGCCCGTATTCCTCCAGCAGGCGGTAGCGCACCTCCGGCGCAAACACCGCCCGCAGCCGGATGGGTTCCGCCGCCCGGAAAGGACCCGCCGTGCCGTCCTCCTGCGGCGGCACCGCCCGGGGCGCAAAGCCCTCCGCCGTCTCCTCCAGCTGCCACAGGCGGTCCAGCTTGAACAGGCGCCAATCCTGCCGCGCAAGGCAGTAGCCGAAGAGGTACCAACTATACCACCGGAACACCAGCCGGCAGGGCTCCACCCGGCGGCGCTGTTCGCCCTTTTCTGTATAGTAGGTAAAAGCCACCACCCGGCGCCCGTCGATGGCGCGGCGCAGCGCCGCGATCTTGCGCACCAGCGCCTCCTTGCCGTAGGAGGCCAGTTCCACCCGGATGCTCTCTTCTGTGACCGCGCCGCCCCGGCGGGACAGCTTTTCCCGCAGCGTATCGGCATAGGCGGTGTCGGCGATGCTGTCCAGCCCACGCAGGCCCGCCAGCATGGCCCGCAGCTCCTCCGGCGTCACCAGGGCGCGGTCGATCTGGTACTCCGGCGCCAGCGAGATGCCGCCGCCGTACCCCTGCGTGGTGACGATGGGAACCCCCGCCTGGCACAGGTCCTCCAGATCGCGGTTGATAGTGCGCCGCGACACCTCAAAGCGCTGCGCCAGCATGGGCGCGGTCACCTGGTCCCGCTGCAGCAGAATGGTCAGAATGCCCATCAGGCGGTCGATCTTCACCCTGCCTCTCCCCCTTTCTATTCTGGAACCAGTATACCATAGAAACACGACAGCGGAATGTCCTGTTTCTGGAAAGAAAGGCGCCCGTGCGTATCATCAGAAAAAGGGCGCGTTGCAAAACAGCGCGCAGAATAAGAAGTTACCCCTGTAGGGAACGCCGTCCCCGGCGTTCCGCCGCTGAAAGTCAGGATGGCGGTACCCTTTTGTCTTGTGCAGCGTCTTGTTGTGGAAACGTATTCCCCCGAAAAGCCGCCGTACTTGTTGGAGTTCCACCCATCTTCACGGAGTTATGTCGCGTTTGTCCCAACCCACGCGATTGCATCAGGAGCGGAACGCCGGGGACGGCGTTCCCTACCGGACCCTGAGATGCGGCGATCGATCAAGCAAAACAATGAAAAACACCCCCTGCAACAACTTTCCATGGTTGTTGCAGGGGGTGTCTCTTTGGTTGCTATTTTGCAACGTGCTCTTTTTTCCTGTCTGCCGTCAATAATTTTTCCGCTCGAAAATTTTCAGCGCGGCGAGATAAGACACGCCGTAGGCCAGCAGCGCCGTGCCCAGCAGCGCCGCCGACGACAGCAGCAGCTGCGTCAGCGTCTGGTGCGGGCCAAACAGCCAGTTGAGGAAATAGACCAGCCCGCTCAGGACGCCCGCCGCCGCCAGAAAGCTGGTGATCAGCACCACCTCGCTGCGTTCCTCTCCGCCCAGGTAATACAGCGGGAAGAAAAAGGCGCCCATCCACAGGCTGACGCCGATGCCGACGGTAAACAGCATCAGCACGTCTGTGGGCAGATCGAACACGTAGCCGTGCAGCAGCAGCGAAACGCCTACCACCACCCCGGCAAACAGCATGCCCGCCGCCAGCCAAAATAACTGGGTGAGAAAATAGCTGCCCACGATCTGGCGCCGCCGCACCGGCAGGGTCAGCTTATACTTTCCCCACTTCGAGGCGCCCTCCTTGCGCAGGCTGCCCAGGCCGTTGGCCGAAAACCCGATCATGCTCACCAGCAGATAGCCGATCAGCGGCCCCCGCGGCTCGGCAAGCACCACCACGATGCCCAGCGCCGTCATGGCGGCGGCGAACCACTTGGCATTGTCCCAAGAGGCGTAAAAGTTATTTTTCAAGAGTCCGTTCATGCCCGTTCCCCCTTCCCCAGCAGCAACAGCACCTCGTCCACGCTGACGTGATCCGCCACGACGCCCGGATACTTGCGCGCCGCCTGTTTCCCGTCCCGCACCAGCACGTCGGTTTGGAATTCCCGTTTGCGGTAGGCCAGGATGTCCGCCCGCTCCAACGCCTGAAACTGGCTCTCCCGGCAGCGCAGCACCGCGTAATGATAGGCCAGGTCATTTTTCGAGGCGGTCAGCAATATTTGGCCGCCGTGCACGAAGGTGACGTAATCGGCCACCTTCTCCAGGTCGCTGGTGATGTGCGAGGACAGCAGGATGGAATGGCTCTCGTCCTGCACGAACTCTAAAAACACGTCCAGCATCTCCTCCCGCATGATGGGGTCCAGCCCGCTGGTGGCCTCGTCCAAGATCAGCAGCCGCGGATGATGCGCCAGCGCCGCCGCGATGGCCAGCTTCATCGTCATGCCCTTGGAATAGGTCTTGATCTTCTGCTGGGGCGGCAGGCAGAACTGTCCGAGCAGCTTGGTAAACGCCGCGTCATCCCAGCGGGCGTACACGCCGCGCAGGATGTCGGCCAGCTGTGCCGCGCTCAGATAGCCGGGGAAGTTTTCGCCGTCGTACACCACCCCGATTTTTTCCCGCAGCGCCGTGTCGCCGTCCGCCATTTCTTCGCCGAACAGGCGCACGCTGCCCGCATCCTTCGCCATAGTGCCCAGGATGCAGCCGATGGTGGTGGTTTTTCCCGCGCCGTTCTCCCCCACAAACCCTAAAATGGCCCCGGCGGGCAGGGCAAACGAGACGTGATCCAGCGCAAAGCCGGACTGCGGAAAGGCTTTGCATAGGCCGTTGACTTCTAAAACCGGATTCATCCTATTCCTCCTCCGTGTAGAAGAGCGCCAGCAGCTCCGTCAGCTTCGACAGGGGAATATTGCTGACGCGGCCGATCTCCGCCGCTTTCTGCAAATGTCCCTCCGCCAGGCGCTGCTGCTCTTCCTGGTAAAATTCTTTGTTGCGGGCCGCCACAAAGCTTCCGCGTCCCACTGTCGTCTCAATGAAGCCGTCGCGCTGCAGGTCCTCGTAGGCCTTCTGCACCGTGATCACGCTCACATGGATGGCCTTTGCCAGCGCGCGCATCGAGGGAATGGCCTCCCCCGTCTGCAGCTCCCCGCTCATGATCATGGCCTTGATCTGCGAGGTGATCTGCTCATAGATCGGTTTGTCGGCATTGTTGCTGATGATGATCTCCACGGCAGCCGCTCCCCTCGTTTAAATTGTACTTATTGTACCAGTACATTATAACACTTGTTGGAATTTCGTCAAGGGGGTAGACGCTTCTTTTTTTGCTTGCCGGATGGGAAGGTCGGCGGGCGCCCCCTCATCCGCCTCATTGCATTCGGCACCTTCCCCCACCGGGGGAAGGCAACGCGGGCGGCAAGCCGCCCTGCTTCTAC
>CATXYA010000077.1 GCA_958403605.1 uncultured Oscillospiraceae bacterium | reverse complement strand
CCGCCAGTTTATAGGAAATAATGATCAGCAAAAAGCTGACGACGGATTTCAGCAGGCCCACCGCCGTGCCCAGGCCGTACTGCACGTTTACTAGGCCGATGCGGTAGACATAGGTATCAATGATGTCCACACTTTGATAGACCAGCGGGTTGTACATGTTGAACACCTGGTCAAAATTCGCGTTCAGCACGTCGCCCAGCGCCAGCACCACCACCAGGATCACCGTGGTGGAGATGCCGGGCAGGGTCACGTTCCACAGCTTTTGAAAGCGCGTGGCCCCGTCCAGGTCCGCCACCTCGTAAAGCTCGGGATTGATGGCCGTCAGCGCCGCCAGGAAAATGATAGCGCTGTAGCCAAACTCCTTGAGCACCTCGGTGGCCACCAGGATCACAGGGAACCATTGATTGGAGGTCAAAAACACGATGGGGTCGTGGCCAAACGCCGTGATGATGCTGTTGACAACGCCGTTCACCGAAAAGACGTCGAGAAAGATCACGCTGAGCAGCACCCATGAAATAAAGTGCGGAATGTACACGATGGTCTGCACAAAACCTTTGAACCAGCGGTGGCGCGCCTCGTTGAGCAGCAGCGCAAAGATCAGCGCGATCAGGATGCGGAACACGATCTTCAGTACCGCCAGCACCAGGGTGTTCACAAATACCTGCCGGATCTCCGGGAGCTGCAGCATATAACGGAAATGCTCCAGCCCCACCCATTCGGAGCCGAAAAAGCCCTTGCGGGGATTGTAGTTCTGGAAGGCCAGCACGATGCCGATCATGGGCACCACGGCAAACAGCAGCTGCACCGCAATGCCGGGAAGCACCATCAGGTTGTACTGGATCTCCTCATAGAGATTCCTGATGCGGTTGCGGCGCGGCGCGGGCTTTCCCTCCGCGTTTGATTTCTTCATGAGGCTCTCCTTCCCTGCGCCTTGCTCACTGCACGGACGCACGCACCTCTTCGGTGATCGTACTGCCGCCCTGCGCGTTCCAGTTTTCCACAAATTTGTCGAAATCGTCCAGCGGGATGGTGCCGGCGATGATGCCCAGATAGGTTTCCTCCTGCAGCTGTCTCAGGTTCGCCCATTTGCCCTCCATCGTCTCGGTGACGCCGTAGAACGCGCCCGCTTTGAGGTTCGGTGCGGGATCGTCCGCCAAGGGCTTGGCGCCGATCAAGTACGCGGCCATTTGGCCCCAGTCCTCAATATTGGCCTTGGGGTTTTTCGCGTCCGCATTGATGGCGTTGATGTTGAACTCCGTCTCCACTGGGTTGATGTCCGTGGGGCCGCCGATTTCTTCCTCGCCCGCCAGGATCTTGTTGTACA
The DNA here is from genome assembly GCA_958403605.1 of uncultured Oscillospiraceae bacterium. Classification (GTDB taxonomy): domain Bacteria; phylum Bacillota; class Clostridia; order Oscillospirales; family Ruminococcaceae; genus Ruthenibacterium. Next base: position 5,751 of record CATXYA010000077.1, on the reverse strand, counting down.
GGATGTTTTTCTTGGGGATGCAGTCCACATAGTCGGTCACAAAGCTGATGGCGGACAGCCGGTACGACTCGCTCAGGCCCTCTTCGCCCTTGTACAGGTCTTTTTCCAGCAGGTCGTTTTGGTTGGTCGCCACATTGAAATAACGCATCACCGCATCGATATTTTTGCATTCGCTGCTCACGACCATGTAGTAGTTGGCGGGCGAAGCTCCCGGGGCGTTGAATTCGCCCTCGGCGTTGAGCGGCAGGGCGTAGGCGCGCCAATCGGCGCTGCGGTCATTGGAGACGCTGTCCACCAAATGGCCCCAGGGCGCCCACCACGGGCAGAAATACAGCCCGGCCTTGTTGGAGGCCACCAGCTCGTTCTCGTTTTCACGGGAGGCGAATTCCGTGTCGATGATGCCCAGCTCATACATCTGGTGCAGCACGGCCAGCGCTTCCTTGGCCTCCGGCTGCACACCGCCGTACACCACCTCGCCGCCGTCATTTTTGTACCACAGGTTGGGATAAGCGTCATAGGCGCTGAAAATCGGCTCAAAGGTGGAGTCGTAATAGCGGTTGGCCACCATGCCGTAGGTGTCGTCGGCGCCGTTGCCGTCAGGGTCCTGTTCCATAAAGGCCTGCGCCACACTGATCAGCTCTTCCACACTTTTCGGCGGCTCCAGGCCCAGCTTATCCAGCCAGTCCTGGCGGATCCACAAAAGATAGGTGGAGTCATACTGGAGCGTGGGCTCCGGCAGGGCCATGATGCGCCCGTCAAACGTGACCTGGGCCATCGCGCTCCCGTCGCCGGAGGTCAGCTTTTCCCGCACGTCCGGGTCGAGATAGGTATTGAACGCGTCCGTCAGGTCGGCGATCTGGCCGAATTCCACCAGCTGCTTCAGCAGGCTATAGTCCTCTTTGTTGATGAACATGATGTCGGGCAGATCGTCGCTGGCCGCCGCCAGCTTCACCTTTTGGCGGTAAGCGGTCCCGCTCTGCGCCTCAAAGGTGTTGGTGATATGGACATTGGTCTGTTCCTCAAAATAGCGCGTGTAGCGGTTGTCCTCCAGCGTGTCGCCCTCGGGCAACTTTTTCGCCGCGTCGTAAACCTGGACGCCCGCCGTCAGCTCGATCTTTTCCGGATACTTGTAGTACGGGTCCGTGTTGACTTCTCCCGTGCCCCCGGCGTTGGCCGCGCCGGTGCTGGAGGAGACGGTTTTGTTTTGGGCGCAGCCCGCCAGCAGGCTTCCCGTCATGACAAACCCGAGCGCCAAAGAGACCAATCGTTTGCATTTCATTGTTTGTACACCCCTTCTGTTTTGATCCAAAATATGGGAGGAGGCTTGTCAAAGCATCTCGCCTCCCGCGAATTTGAGAAATCGTTTACTCAATGACTTTAAATTATTTATATCACACAAAACCCGCAGAGTCAACACAATTATTTCTAGTGAATTTTATTTCTTGGGATTTTATTTTTGTGAAAGCCACCATTCCACTTTTTTTGCGCAAACCTTTTCTCTGCATTTTATACTGCTTTCACGGCGAAAACCCTGGGGACGCCGGCCTTTTCCCCTATCCTTGAGGCCCCTGGCGGAACAAAGAGGCGGCCCGGCGTTTTTCACAAATTTGTCCGATAATTTTTGTGCTGTGTTCCCCCACAAAAAAACGGCGCCGCAGTTCCGTACGGCGCCGTTTTGTATCCGTGGTCTCTTACGGTTCCACCGGATCGCTGTGCAGGCAAAAATGATTTTTTCTCACCGTCAGCAGCCCGTCCCGCTGCATCTTGCCGAGCTCGTGGGAGAGGGCGCTGCGGTCCACATGGAGGTAATCGGCCAGCTGCTGGCGGTCAAAGGGGATGGTGAATTCCCGACTCCCCGCGTGCGCCGCCTGGAAAGAGAGGTAAGAGAGCAGCCGGCCGCGGATGGTCTTGGGGGCTGTGTGGAAAACACGCCGCGAAAGGTGCAGGTTTTTGCGCGCCGAGACCGCCAGCAAATTCCGCACCAGCCGGGCATGATGGGCACAGCCCTGGGGGCAGACCGTCAGCACCTTCTGCGCGTTCAAAAACAAGACCTCGCAGGGCTGGGCCGCCACGGCACTGACCAGCAGCGGCTCCCCGGGGAGGCAGGCGTAAGTCTCGGCAAACACGTTGCCGGGGCCGATGCTGTCCAAAATACTCAGATTGCCCCAAACGTCCCCGCTCTCGATCTGCACCCGCCCGCTGAGCACCAGCCCCAGGGATGTCACCGGCTCTCCCGCCTGGTAAATGACCGCGCCTTTTGCAAATTTTTTCCGGCGCGCCTGCAGGCAGGCCAGCAGATCCGGCAGCTCGGCTGCCGCCGTGCCGCAAAACAACGCCGTTTGAGCTAAAAATTCCGTTTCCATCGCCACTCCTTTGTTGGAATAACAACATACAAGTTCATTTCATCGTAGTATACTGCCCTTTGGAAGTCAAGAAATCATTTTACCAAAGGAGTTTTTAAGATGATTCGCAGGATCATTCACATCGACCAGGAAAAATGCAATGGCTGCGGCCTGTGTGCAGGCGCCTGCCATGAGGGCGCCATCGGCATGGTGGACGGCAAGGCGCAGCTGCTGCGGGACGATCATTGCGACGGCTTGGGCGATTGCCTGCCCGCCTGCCCCACGGGCGCCATCACCTTTGTGGAGCGGGAGGCCGCCGCTTACGATGAGGCCTCCGTGCAGGCGGCCAAACAGAAAAACGCGTCTGCGGCGCCCCAGGGCTGCCCCGGCAGCCGCGCCCATGCGCTGGCCCGAGACCCCGTTTCCTCCTCCGCCGGCATGGCAGGCCCCGGCGTCTCCCAGCTGCGGCAGTGGCCGGTGCAGATCAAACTGGCCCCCGTGCGGGCCCCTTATTTCGACGGCGCGCATCTGCTCATTGCCGCCGACTGCACCGCTTACGCCTATGGCCGCTTCCATGAGGACTTTCTCCGCGGCCGCGTCACGCTCATCGGCTGCCCCAAGCTGGACGCCGTGGACTACACAGAAAAGCTGACGGAGATCCTGCGCCAAAACGACATCAAAAGCCTGACCGTGGTGCGCATGGAGGTGCCCTGCTGCGGCGGCATTGAACACGCCGCGGTGACCGCGCTGAAAAACAGCGGCAAATTCCTGCCCTGGCAGGTGGTGACCATCGCCACCGACGGCCGCATTTTGGAGCGGTGACCTTCTCCACCCTTGCGCACGATCAAATCAAACAAGCGCCGCGGGCCGTTCTGCAAAAGAACGGCCCGCGGCGCTTCCCATTTGTCCCTCTGATGTGCTCTGTGCGGCGCCGGAGCGGTCATTCCTCCGGCAGCGCGCCCACCACCTTGTGCCTTGCATAGGGTTCTTCCAAATAAGCGGTCTCTTCCGGCGTCAGGGTCAAATCGACGGCCTTGACCGCATCGTCAAAATGCGGGACACTGGTCGCGCCGACAATGGGCGCCGTGACGCCTTTCTGAAACTGCCAGGCCAGCGCGACTTGCGCCATGGACACTCCCAGTTTTTTCGCCAGCTCCGCCACGCGGTCCACGATCTGCAGATCATTGTCCATGGCCTGGTCGTATTTTTTCCGCAGGGTCTTGTCTGTCCGGCTCCGGGCCGAGGCCGTGGTCCATCCGGTGTGGCTCAAATGCCCGCCGGCCAGCGGGCTGTAGGGGATGCGGGCAACGCCGTACTGCTCACAGATGGGGATCAGTTCCCGCTCATCCTCCCGGTATAACAGGTTGTAGTGGTTCTGCATGGTGGAAAAGAGCGTCCACCCATTTTTTTCTGCCGCGATCTGCAGATTGTGGAACTGGTAGCCATACATGGCCGATGCCCCGATCGCCCGCACCTTGCCCGCTTTGACCAGCCGGTCAAGCGCCTCCATCGTCTCCTCAATGGGCGTCCCATAATCGAAGCGGTGGATCTGGTACAAGTCCAGATAGTCCGTCCCCAGGCGCGTCAGCGTGCCGTCTATCTCCCGTGCGATCGCCTCCTTGGAGAGCTTGCCCTCATTGAAATAGACCTTGGAAGCGAGTACCACCTGCTCCCTTGGCACCCCCAGCTGCTTGAGAGCCTTCCCGATATATTCCTCGCTGGTGCCGTGGGAATAGGTGTTGGCCGTGTCGATGAAGTTCACCCCCAGCTCCAGCGCGTGTGCGATCATCGCGGTGGTTTGCTCCTGGTCGAGCGTCCACAAGTGGAAATCCTCGCTCGCCTGTCCAAAGGACATCCCGCCCACGCAGATGCGGGAGACCTGGATGCCCGTTTTCCCCAACTCTGTATATTTCATTTCCTAAAATGCCTCCTCGTTGTTGTGATGGCTCCATTGTACAGCCTGGAGTTCACTCCAAGTCAAGAGCAAACTCAAAAATAATTTTTGTTTCCCTCCGCGCGGCCCATCCGGTGCCGCGCTTTTTGTTTGAGAGAAAAAACGCGTCGAATTTTGGGCTAATTGACGATGGGAACCGTCAGCTGGAAGGACTATAATGAAAGTACCATCGAAAAGAGGAATGTGTATGACAAAACAAGCGCAGCGGCCCTTTGCCGCTCACATCGCCGACGACGGCCGGGTGCAGACCGTGGCCCAGCACCTGAAGGGCACCGCGGAGGACGCCTGCAGATTTGCCGAACCCTTTGGCGCGGGGAAGCTGGCCTACAACTGCGGCCTGCTGCACGATATCGGCAAATATGCCAGCGGCTTTCAGCAGCGCATCTGGGAGCACGGGCCACTCGTCGACCACGCCACGGCGGGCGCCAAGGAGATCGAGCGGCTGCAGGGCGCTTTGGCCGCCTACTGCGTGGCGGGCCACCACGGCGGCCTGCCGGACGGCGGCGGGCGCGGGGACGACGGGAACAGCGGCACGCTGGTGGGGCGCATCAAGAAGGCGGTCGAGCCTTACAACGCTTATGCCGCGGAGATCCATCCCGTCCGGGCGTCCTTCCGGGCGCCGCAGTGCTTCGGCACCGGCGGGTTTACCGCGTCTTTTTTCACGCGCATGCTTTTCTCCTGCCTGGTGGATGCCGATTTTCTAAACACGGAAACCTTCTTTCATAACGGCCCCCGGCCTGCTTTGGGGGAACCGATCTCCGCGCTGGCCGCCAAGCTGGACCGTTACGTTGCCCCCTGGTGGGACGCCAAGACCGCGCTGAACCGGCGGCGCTGCGAGATTCTGCGCGCCTGCATGGACGCCGGGCCGCAATCGCCGGGCCTGTTCACGCTGACGGTGCCCACGGGCGGCGGCAAGACCGTCAGCTCCCTGGCTTTCGCGCTGCGCCACGCGCTGGCACACGGTATGCGGCGCGTCATTTACGTCATTCCCTACTGCTCCATCATCGAGCAGACGGCGGACACGTTCCGCAAAGCATTGGGCGAAGAAAACGTCTTGGAACACCACAGCGGCGCCAATTACGACAGCGAGGGCGACGACCCCCGGCGGCTGGCCACAGAAAATTGGGACATGCCCGTCATCGTCACCACGGCCGTGCAGTTTTTTGAATCTCTGTTTGCCAACAAACCCTCCGCCTGCCGCAAGCTGCACAATCTGGCGGACAGCGTCATTATTTTCGACGAGGCGCAGACCCTCCCCCTGCCCTACTTACAGCCCTGTCTGCGGGCCATCGCCGAGTTGACGGCCAATTACGGCGCGTCCTGTGTGCTGTGCACCGCCACCCAGCCCGCTTTGGGGCCGCTGCTGCGCCAGATCTCTCCCACGCTTTCCCCGCGGGAGCTGTGCCCGGATGCCGCCGGGCAGCACGTCTTTTTCCGCCGGGTGCGCTATGAACA
>CATXYA010000076.1 GCA_958403605.1 uncultured Oscillospiraceae bacterium | reverse complement strand
CTGCCGGGCCGGGAGCTGACGTTGCTGGACACGCCGGGGCACGTGGATTTTTCCGCGGAGATGGAGCGCGTGCTGCAGGTACTGGATCATGCCGTGCTGGTGCTCAGCGGCGTGGACGGTGTGCAGGGCCACACCGAGACACTGTGGCGGCTGTTGGCACAGCATCAGATCCCCACGTTCCTTTTTATCAATAAGATGGATCTGCCGGGGCCGGGCCGCGCGGCGCTGCTGGACGAGCTGCGCCGCCGCCTGAGCCCGGACTGCATCGATTTCAGCGCCGGGGACCCGGCGGAAGAGCTAGCGCTGCGGGACGAATCGCTCTTAGCGGCCTATCTGGCCGAAAAGTCCTTTCCCCAAGATTCCGTGGCGGACCTGATCGCCGCGCGCCGGGTCTTCCCCTGCTGGTTCGGCTCCGCCCTCAAGCTGGAGGGCGTGGCGGAATTCCTGGACGGCCTGGCCCGCTACACCCGCCGCCCCCTTTACGGCGAAGCCTTCGGCGCCAAGGTATTCAACGTGTCCCGGGACGCGGCGGGCACGCGCCTGACCCATTTGAAGGTGACAGGCGGCTGCCTGAGGGTGAAGGACGTGCTGCGCGGTGCGGGCTGGGAGGAAAAGGCCGACCAGCTGCGCGTGTACTCGGGTGAAAAATATCAGCTGTTGGAGGAGGCGCCCGCGGGCACGGTGTGCGCCGTGACGGGCCTGACGCGGGCGAAGCCCGGCGAGGGCCTGGGCGCGCAGGCGGCTTCCACCCCGCCTGTGCTGGAGCCGGTGCTGCGTTATCAACTGCTGCTGCCGGAGGGCTGCGACGCCTACACGCTGCTGCCCAAGCTGCGGCAGCTGGAGGAGGACCCCCAGCTGCACATCCAGTGGAACGCGGCCGCCGGGGAGGTGCGGGTGCAGCTGATGGGGGAAGTGCAGCGGGAGGTGCTGCAAAGCGTCATCCGGGACCGGTTCGGCGTGGAGGTCTCCTTCGGGCCGGGCGCCATCTGCTACAAAGAAACGATCACCGCACCCGTGGAGGGCGTGGGCCACTTTGAGCCGCTGCGCCATTACGCGGAGGTGCATCTGTTGCTGGAACCGCTGCCCCAGGGCAGCGGCCTGCGCTTTGCCAGCCGCTGCAGCGAGGACCAGCTGGACCGCAGCTGGCAGCGGCTGGTGCTGACCCATTTGGCGGAAAAGGAGCACCGCGGCGTGCTGATGGGCGCGCCCATCACGGACATGAAGCTGACACTGGTGGCGGGCCGGGCCCACGTGAAGCACACGGAGGGCGGCGATTTCCGCCAAGCCACCTACCGCGCGGTGCGCCAGGGCCTGAAAAGCGCCCAGAGCCAGCTGTTGGAGCCCTGGGCCGCCTTCCGTCTGGAGGTGCCCGCCGACTGCGTGGGCCGTGCGATGGCGGATCTGCAGCGCATGGCGGGGACCTTCGATGCGCCCGAGACCCAAGACGGACAAGCCGTGCTCACCGGACGTGTCCCTATGGCCAGCGTGGGCGATTACCCGCGAGAAGTGGTCTCCTACACCAAAGGGCGGGGCCGCATCGCGCTGACGCCGCAGGGGTACGCCCCCTGCCACAATGCGGAGGAAGTGCTGGCCGCCGCAAATTATGACAGCGAGGCCGACCCCGACGACCCCACGGGCTCCGTCTTCTGCTCTCACGGGGCGGGATTTTTAGTTCCCTGGGACGAGGTGTGCCACTACATGCACGTGGACAGCGGCCTCACCTTTGGGGCGCACGGGGCCTCGCTGCCCGCCCCGGCCCCGCAGCGCGCCGCCCCCGTCCGCTACGCGGGCACCTTGGAGGAGGACAAGGAGCTGGAAGCCATTTTCACCCGCACCTTCGGCCCTATCCAACACCGGGATTTTCTTTACTATCAAAGCGCCCGCCAGGCCGAGCGGCAGGCGCCCGCCGCCCCGCAGGAGCCGGTGCGGGATTATTTGCTGGTGGACGGCTACAACATCCTCTTCGCCTGGGACGATTTGAAAGAGCTGGCCCGGCGGGATCTGGACGCGGCCCGGCAGAAGCTGATGGACACGCTGTGCAATTACCAGGGGTTCACCCAGGCCACTGTGATTTTGGTGTTCGACGCCTACAAGGTGCCGGGCGGCGCCGGCGAGGTGGAACGCTATCACAACATCCACGTGGTATACACCCGCGAGGCCGAGACGGCGGACATGTTTATCGAAAAAGCCACGTATGACCTGGCCGGGCGACACCGCGTGCGCGTGGCCACCTCCGACGGCATGGAGCAGCTGATCATTCTGGGGCACGGCGCGCTGCGCATCTCCGCCATGGCTTTCCGGGAGGAAGTGGACGCGGTGGAACAGCGCATCCGGGAGCTGATCGTCCCCGGGCGGGAAATCTAAAAAGACCGCCTTCCTCAAAAATGGGGAGCGGCAGCCTTTTATGGTCCTGCAATCAGAAGCATTTCTTTTGATGACCGTTTGAGAATTTGCAGCGAAGAAAATTTACGTGATCGGTGATGAAACCATGATAAGAAGTATGATGCAGCTATACATCAAAAACAGCAAAGAAGCTGTCCCATTTTATGAAAAAGCGTTTGGCGTTACCGTCACCGGCGGATATAAAAGTCAAGATGGCAGCTATATCCACGCGGAGCTAAACCTTTTTGGTCAAACCTTAGCTTTATCGGAAACATTAGCGGAAAACAGTATTTCCGGCAACACCATGCAGTTTTGCCTGCATTTTGCCGAACATGAAGCTACTATCATAAAAGACGCCTATTCTATCTTGCGGGAAGGCGCAGAGATCAAACATCCATTGGGCCCATGCTTTTTTAGTCCGTACATGTTTGAATTGACCGATAAATTTGGAGTAAACTGGTGCTTATTTTATTGATTTAAAATCATGAGCAGCCTTTTCATCAAACGACAGCGCCAGCGGACCTTGTCTGCCCCTGCTGATGTGGCGATCAAGAGGGTGTGGTGTGGCTCTGTTCTTAAAAGCAGTCTATCTGGGACGGCCCACATGGCCAAAAAATAGCCTGTAGCTATTTTTTGTTATTTTACTTGATCGGTAATTACATGCTTGGCCCGGTAGGCAGCTTTTTCTTCTTTGTGTGCCGCCCTTTTTACTGCGCCGCCGGAAGGGCCGGCCCCTCCGGGGCGTAGACCGCCAGGCGCAGGCGATCCAGATTGGCGCGCTTACTGGCGAAAGAGGGGTGGACATAGCGGTCCAGGGTGATGCGGGTGCTGGCGTGGCCCAGCATTTCGCTGAGCACCTTGATCTCGCAGCCCGCCTCCACGCAGCGCGTGGCAAAGGTGTGGCGCAGGGTGTGGAAATGCACTCCCGTCAAACCGCAGGCGGCGCAGGCCCGCTGCAAATGGTAGCGCAGGTTTTGCGGCTCCATGGGCTTTCCGGTGCCGGTGAGGAAAAAGGCGTCCGCCGGGCCCGCCAGCGGGCGGCAGAGGGCGGCCAGCTCTTGGCGCAGGGGGATGCGGCGCAGGGAAGACGCGCTTTTGGGACCGGTGACCGTTATGGTCGTCCCCCCGCCCGCCGGGGTGGGCAGACGCTGCAGCGTCCCGCACACGGTGAGCACGGCTTCTTCCAAATCGAGATCGCGCCAGCGCAGGGCGCACACCTCGCCGATGCGCAGCCCGCACTCCAGCGCCAGCAGAATGCCCGCGCCCGGGGCCCCGGCCCGCTGCAGCAGATGGCGCGCCAGCCGCTCGTATTCCCCCGCCGAGAGCACGCGCACCGCCTTTTTTGCGCCGCGGGGCGCCGGGCTGGGCACGGGCGGCAATGCCACGCCCTGCTCGGCCAGGCTGCGGAAGATCATTTTCAATACGGACAACACGTTATGTACCGTCCCCCCGGCCAGCGTCTCCGACAGCTGTTCCACCAGCCGCCGCAGCTGGCTTTGGCCGATGGCCGCAAGCGGCAGCGCGCCCAGCGCGGGCTTGAGGTGGGCCTCCACCACCGTGCGGTAGCGGCAATAGGTGGAGGCCTTCACCCACCGCCGTTTTTCCGCCAGCCAGCAGTCCGCCAACAGGCCGAAGGGCGTTTGTCCGGGCGTCCCCCGGCGGGGCGGCTGCTGCCGGGCCCGCTGCAGTTTTTCCCGCGCCTCCTGATAAGTGTGCCCGTAGACCGACCGCCTGCGGCAGGCGTCCTCTCCCTGTTCCAGATACCGTCCCTCCCAGCGCCCGTCCTTGCGGTGATAGATATTTTCGCCCTTGCGCGACATCGCACATCCTCCTTTTTTACAACATTATGCCATGGCGAACCGCAAGTTCGTATCGCGCGCAAAGAAAAAAAGGGGCTGATTTAAGCGCGGTAACGCAAGAAAACCGATGTTTTCTTGCGTTACCGCGCCTTTCTCAGCCTCTTTTTGTTTTTTGCCAAAGGAATCAGGGCCGCACGGCGGTGCCGTCCGGCAGGCGGGCGCGCAGCCAGCCGTGGTCGCGGAAGCGGCAGGGGTATTTCGCCGCCTTTTCTTCGTCCAGGTCGATGCCGAGGCCCGGCTTTTCGTTGGGGTACAGGTAGCCGTTCCGCACCGTGGGGCAGCCGGGGAACACCTCCTGCTCGGCCTCGGTGAAGCCCGCGAATTCCTGGATGCCGAAGTTGGGGCTGGCGAGGTCCAGATGCAGGTGCGCCGCCACGCCCACGGGCGTGATGTCGTTGGGGCCGTGCCAGGCCGTGCGCACGCCGTAGGCCTCGCAGAAGGCCGCCAGCTTTTTCGCCGGGGTCAGGCCGCCGATCTGGCTGATGTGTACGCGGATATAATCGATGAGGTGCTCCGCCACCAGCGTTTTCCATTCCAGCGGGTTGTTGAACAGCTCGCCCATGGCCAGCGGCACCGCCGCCTGGGCGCGCAGCAGGCGGAACCACTCCACCTGCTCGGGGGGGAGAGCGTCCTCCAGGAAAAACAAATGGTACGGCTCCAAGGCCTTGGCCAGGCGCAGCGATTCCACTGGTGTCAGCCGCTCGTGGACGTCGTGGCAAAGCTCCACCTCGTCCCCCACCTGGGCGCGCAGCGATTCAAACAGGCGGATGGTGTTGCGGGTGTACTGGGCGGGGTCGTAATACGCGCCCTCGGGCGTGCCGTCGGGCGTGTGCAGCTGCTGGCGGCCGCCGTTCATCTGGCCGCCGTAGGTGCCCATCTGCACGCGCACGTAGCGGTAGCCCTGCGCCTGGTAGCGGCGCACGTTGTCCAGTACCTCGGCGGGGTCGCGCCCATCGGCGTGGCGGTACACCGCCGCCGCCGCACGGCATTTGCCGCCCAGCAGGTCATACACCGGCATGTTTGCCAGCTTGCCCTTGATGTCCCACAGCGCCTCGTCCACGCCTGAAATGGCATTGTTGAGCACCGGGCCGTTGCGCCAATAGGAATTGCCCGCCGCCAGCTGCCACAGGTCCTCGGTGTTGGCCGCGTCCCGGCCCACCAGCAGCGGCTTCAGATATTCCTCCACCGCCACCTTCACCGCCGCGTAGCGCTGGGTGAACGTGGCGCAGCCCAGGCCGTACAGGCCCGGCTCGCTGGTCTCCACCTTCACCACCACCAGGTCCACCCCGGCGGGCGCGGTGAGGATGGCCCGGATATCCCGGATCGTCACTTGTCCCATTTTGCCTCACTCCTGTTCTTCTTTGAAAGTTTTCTGCGCGCCCCAGCCGCAGGGCCCCGCGCCGTCCGGCGCCTCGGGCATGCCGGGCAGGATCAGCCCGCCGTCCACCCGCAGGGTGACGCCCGTGATGTACGCGGCGTCTTCCGACGCCAAAAAGGCCACGGCGCCGCCGATGTCCTGGGGCAGGCCCGCCCGCGCCAAGGGGATGCGGCTGCCCAGCTCGTCCCAAAAGCCGGCGGGCAGCTGGTCCCGCAGCGCCTCGTCCCGCTCGATCTCCTCCGGGGTGCGGATGCGGATGGCTCCCGGCGCCACATTGTTGATGCGGATGCCGTAGGGCGCCAAGTCCAGCGCGATGGACTGGATGGCCCGCCCCAGCCCGGCCTTGAGGCCGCCGTAAACGGCGTCGCCGGGATACGCCCGCTCGCCGCGGGAGGAGGTGATGTTGACGATGCTGCCCCGCACGCCGTGGGCGGCCATATAGCGTGCCGCCGCGCGGGTCAGCAACAGATAATTGCGGAAATCGAGGGCGATGAGGAAGTCCAGCGTCTCCTCGGTGAGCTCAAAAATGCTCTCGAATTTCGTCACGCCCGCGTTGTTGACCAGCAGGTCCAACCCGCCCAGGGCCGCCACCGCCTCGTCGAACAGCGCCTGGCCCGCGCCGGGCTGCTCCAGCCGGGCGCGAAAGGTCCAGCAGCGCGCGCCCAAAGCCTCCGCTTCCGCGGCGGTGCGCCGCGCCTCGTCCTCCTTGGCGGCGTAGGACAGCGCCACGTCATAGCCCGCCCCGGCCAAGCGCAGAGCGATGCCCCTGCCGATGCCGCGGCTGGCCCCGGTGACTAATGCCTTTTTTCGTTCCATAGCGTCTCCTTTCATGTCCCCTGCGCCCACAGCACGCACACGGCCTGGGGCACGGGCAGCTGCTGCACAGGCGCGCCCAGCGCACCCGTCTCCACGTCCCGCGGCAGCAACGCCACCGCATCCGATTGCTGATCGGCCGCCGCCAGCCAGCGCCCGTCCGGCGACAGGCAAAAGCAGCGCGGCCCCTGCCCGCCCGCGGAAAAATGCCCGCAGGGCGCCAGCGCGCCGTCCGGCTGCACGGCAAAGGCGGCGATGCCGTCCCAGCCGCGGCTGGACACGTACAAAAACCGCCCGTCCGGCGACAGCTGGATGCCGGCGGCGATGCTTGAGCCGGAGAACCCCTCCGGCAGAATGGGCCAATCGCCCAGGCAGTCCGTGAGGCCGTCCGGCCCCACCCGGTAGGCGTAGACGCGGTTGCCCATCTCGGTGATGGCATAACACCGCCGCCCGTCCGCGGAAAACACCGTGTGGCGCGGCCCCTGGCCGCCGGGCATCGCCGTGGGCGCACCCGCCGGCTGCAGCTTTCCCTCCGCGCCGGGCCGGTAGGGCAGCAGCCGGTCCAGCCCCAGGTCCGCCGCCAGCACGAAGCTGCCGTCCGGCGCCGGCGTCACGGAGTGGGCGTGCGGCCCCTCCTGGCGCAGCGG
>CATXYA010000075.1 GCA_958403605.1 uncultured Oscillospiraceae bacterium | reverse complement strand
CTGTCCTGCCCGGCGGCCATCAGCACCGTGGCGGAGCCCATGGAAATGCCGTGCAGCAGGATGCTACAATCCGGCAGGCGGCGGGCGGCCTCCCACGCCCAGGCGATACAGTCCGCCTGGTCCAGCCAGCCGAACCCCACATAACTGCCGCCGCTGGCACCGTGCGCCCGGTCGTCCGGCAGCAGCAGGTTGTACCCCAGGCTGTGGTAAAAGCGCGCGAACATGCCATACTCCTTGGTGCCCGCGCAGCGGTAACCGTGGATAGCCAGCACCGTTTTGCCCGTGGGCGTGTCGGCGGGCCAAAAGCCCGCGCACAGGCGCGTGCCATCGGCGGCGGTGATGGTCCACTGCTCATGGGGGCGGGCGGCCAGGTAGGCCTCGCCCTGCCGCCGCAGCGCGCCCCGTTCGCCCTGCTCCGCCTCCGGCGGCAGCTTGGTGAACCGCGGCACCCGCCGGATGGCGAAATCGAACATAAAAATGGCCGCGCCCAGGCACGTCAGCAGCAATACCAGGAAAATCAGCAAGACCCACAACAAGGAGACCACCGCCTTTTCTTTTCATTATAAAGGCCGCCAAGCAAAAAAACAAGGCGCGGATCTTCCCCGCGCCCCGCCTGCCGGCAGCAGCGGTTCACCGCCGCTCCTCGCCGCTGCCCACCGCCACACAGCACCATGCGGTAAAGGTGATCAGCAGCGCCCCGCCCGCCAGGATCCAGCCCATGGTGCCCTTCCCCCTTTTTTTCGTTGTTCTTACTCACAGGATGCCCACTTTTTCCAGGATATGCGGTGCGGCCCGCTTGTGTTCGTGAAAAACGAAAAGCCCCCTCCGCAGAGGGGGCTTTTTTGCCGTTTTTTGAAGCTTAGACCTGGGAAGCGGCCACGGCGCAAGCCACGGTCATGCCGACCATGGGGTTGTTGCCGGCGCCGATGAGGCCCATCATCTCCACGTGCGCGGGCACGGAGGAGGAGCCGGCGAACTGGGCGTCGCCGTGCATGCGGCCCATGGAGTCGGTCAGGCCATAGCTGGCGGGGCCGGCGGCCACGTTGTCCGGGTGCAGGGTGCGGCCCGTGCCGCCGCCGGAGGCGACGGAGAAGTACTTCTGGCCGTTTTCGATGGCCCATTTCTTATAGGTGCCGGCCACCAGATGCTGGAAGCGGGTGGGGTTGGTGGAGTTGCCGGTGATGGACACATCCACCTTCTCGTGGCGCATGATGGCCACGCCCTCCAGCACATCGTTGGCGCCGTAGCACTTGACGGCGGCGCGCTCGCCGGTGGAGAAGGCCTTCTCCTCGACGACCTTCAGCTCGCCGGTCTTGAAATCGTACTCGGTCTTCACATAGGTGAAGCCGTTGATGCGGCTGATGATGTAGGCCGCGTCCTTGCCCAGGCCGTTCAGGATGACGCGCAGGGGCTTTTTGCGGGCCTTGTTGGCGGTGCGGGCAATGCCGATGGCGCCCTCGGCGGCGGCGAAGGATTCGTGCCCCGCCAGGAAGGCGAAGCAGTCGGATTCATCGCGCAGCAGCATGGCGCCCAGGTTGCCGTGGCCCAGGCCCACCTGGCGCTGCTCGGCCACGGAGCCGGGCACGGTGAAAGCTTCCAGGCCCTCGCCGATGGCGGACGCGCAGTCGGCGGCGTTCTTCAGGCCGCGCTTGACGGCAATGGCGGTGCCCAGGGTGTAGGCCCACACGGCGTTGTCGAAGCAGATGGGCTGCACGCCCTTGACGATGGCTTCCACGTCGACGCCCTTGTCCAGCAGCAGCTGGCGGCAGTCGTCCAGGGTGCCCAGGTTGTTCTCTTGCAGGCATGCCTCGATTTTGGGCATGCGGCGTTCCTGACCTTCAAAAGTTGCCATATTGATTTCCTCCTCTCTCACTCTTCACGCGGGTCGATGTACTTGGGGGCGTCCGCAAAACGGCCGTAGGTGCCCACGTTGCTCTCGTAGGCCTCCTTGGGGTCTTTGCCGTGGCGGATGTCCTCCATCATCTTGCCCAGACGCACGAACTGGTAGCCGATGGCCTCGTTGTTCTCGTCCAGGGCGACCTTGGTGATGTAGCCCTCGGTGAGCTCCAGGTAGCGCACGCCCTTCTCGCGGGTGGAGAAGATGGTGCCGGTCATGCTGCGCAGGCCCTTGCCCAGATCGTCCAGGCTGGCGCCCACGGGCAGGCCGTTCTCCGAGAAAGCAGTCTGGCTACGGCCGTAGACGATCTGCAAAAACAGCTCGCGCATGGCCACGTTGATGGCGTCGCACACCAGGTCCGTGTTCAGGGCCTCCAAAATGGTCTTGCCCGGCAGCACTTCGCCCGCCATGGCGGCGGAGTGGGTCATGCCGGAGCAGCCGATGGTCTCCACCAGGGCCTCTTCGATGACGCCGTTCTTGATGTTCAGGCTCAGCTTGCAGGTGCCCTGCTGGGGCGCGCACCAGCCCACGCCGTGCGTGAAACCGGAAATGTCTTTGATCTCATAAGCTTTGACCCATTCTCCCTCTTCGGGAATGGGCGCAGGGCCATGGTGCGGGCCTTTGGCGACCGGGCACATGCGCTCTACTTCTTTCGTCGTATAAGTCATAGCGATGCTCCTTCTCTCTTGATCGTAATTTAACAGGACCTATGGCTCATTATAAAGAATTTCCGCGCCTTTTTCAAGGCTTGTCCCGTCTTTTTTCCACATGGCAGACAGAAAGCTTTTTCCGGCGCCCTTTTTCGGGAAACTGCACAAAGGTTCGGCAAAAACATTATTGACATTGACGGCTTTCGCCGCTATACTTGTCAATATCCACCTTTCACTTGTGAACAGAAAAGAGAGGGATCACCCCATGGCGACGTTTCAATTGACCGGCATGGACCTGCAGCGCTTCAGCGAGGCGCTGTCCGCGTGCACCGGCGGGGTCTACCTGGTGACCTCCGACGGCGACCGCTTGAACCTGAAGAGCAAATTGTGCGAGCTTGTGGGCGTGGCCAGCCTGCTGAACGGCCATGACCTGACAAACGCACACCTGGAGTGCAGCGAGCCCGGGGATGCCGCCCACTTCACCTCGTTTTTGAAAAACTGAGCCTTGTCCCCTGTGCCGCGGCCCTTTTGAGCCGCGGCTTTTCTTATTTACAAAACATTCATTGACAGCCTTCCCTTAATAGTAGTATTATAACTAGGATTGCTGATACTGTGATCCGCATGAAGAGCAAAATGAGGTGCAGAAATGTCATTTTTTGAAAAGATCTTCGGGAATTTTTCCACAAAAGAGCTGAAAAAGATCCAGCCCATCTGCGACAGCGTGCTGGCGCTGGAATCGAAATATGCCGCCATGGGCGACCAGGAGCTGCAGGCCATGACGCCCGCGCTGAAAGCGCGCCTGGCGGGGGGCGAAAGCCTGGATGATATCCTGCCCGACGCTTTCGCGGTCTGCCGCGAGGCGGCCTGGCGCGTGCTGGGCATGAAGCACTTCCCCGTGCAGATCATCGGCGGCATCGTGCTGCACCGCGCCTGCATCGCCGAGATGAAGACCGGCGAGGGCAAAACGCTGGTGGCCACCCTGCCCGTGTACCTGAACGCCCTCACGGGCAACGGCGTGCACGTGGTGACGGTCAACGATTACCTGGCCCGCCGCGACAGTGAGTGGATGGGCAAGCTGTACCGCTTTTTGGGCCTCTCCGTGGGCCTCATCGTCCACGACCTGGACAACGACCAGCGCCGCGCGGCCTACGCCGCCGACGTCACCTACGGCACCAACAACGAGTTTGGGTTCGACTACCTGCGCGACAACATGGTGGTGTACAAGGAGCAGATGGTCCAGCGCGGCCACGCCTACGCCATTGTGGACGAGGTGGACTCCATCCTCATCGACGAGGCCCGCACACCGCTGATCATCTCCGGAGAGGGCGACAAGAGCACCGATTTGTACAAGCTGGCCGACCAATTCGCCCGCACGCTGAAAAAGAGCGTGGTGACGGAGCTGGACGAGAAGGCCGACACGGACGAGCAGGTGGACGGCGACTATGTGGTGGACGAGAAAAAGAAGACCGCCACCCTCACCAAAAACGGCATTGAAAAGGCCGAGCGCTATTTCAATGTGGCCAACCTGGCCGACGGCGAAAACATGACGCTGCAGCACCACATCAACCAGGCCATCAAGGCCCACGGCGTGATGAAGCGCGACGTGGACTACGTGGTGCGCGACGGCGAAGTGGTGATCGTGGACGAGTTCACGGGACGCCTGATGGTGGGCCGCCGCTACAACGAGGGGCTGCACCAGGCCATCGAGGCCAAGGAGGGCGTCCAGGTGGAGCGCGAGAGCAAGACCCTCGCCACCATCACCTTCCAGAACTTCTTCCGCATGTACGGCAAGCTGGCCGGCATGACGGGCACCGCCTCCACCGAGGCCGACGAGTTCGAGCAGATCTACGGCCTGGCCGTGGTGGAGATCCCCACCAACCAGCCCATCGCCCGCACCGACTACAACGACGCGGTCTACAAGACGGAAAACGGCAAATTCAACGCCGTCATCGAGCAGATCATCGAGTGCCACGAAAAGGGCCAGCCCGTGCTGGTGGGCACCATCAGCATCGAAAAGAGCGAGCTGCTCTCCCGCATGCTGAAAAAACGCGGCGTCAAGCACGAGGTACTGAACGCCAAGCACCATGAAAAAGAGGCCGAGATCGTGGCCCAGGCCGGCAAAAAGGACGCCGTCACCATCGCCACCAACATGGCGGGCCGCGGCACGGACATCATGCTGGGCGGCAACGCCGATTACATGGCAAAGTCCACGCTGCGCAAGGAGGGCTATTCCGAGGAGCTGATCGCCGAGGCCGACGGCCACGCCGAGACCGGGGACGAAGAGATCCTGGCCGTGCGCGCCCGCTACAGCGAATTGGTGGCCGAGCACAAAGAGGCCATTGCCGCCGAGGCCGACGAGGTGCGCGCGGCGGGCGGCCTGTTCATCATCGGCACTGAGCGCCACGAGAGCCGCCGCATCGACAACCAGCTGCGCGGGCGCAGCGGCCGCCAGGGCGACCCCGGCGCCTCCCGCTTCTTCATCAGCCTGGAGGACGACCTCATGCGCCTGTTCGGCGGTGAGCGCGTGCAGAACCTGATGGATACCATGGGCGTGGAGGAGGACGTGCCCATCGACAACAAGATGATCTCCTCCGCCATCGAGAGCGCCCAGAAAAAGCTGGAGGCGCGCAACTTCTCCATCCGCAAAAACGTGCTGCAGTTCGACGACGTTATGAACAGCCAGCGCGAGATCATCTACGGCCAGCGCCAGCAGGTGCTGCGCGGCGAGGACATGTCCGCCAGCGTGCGCGCCATGGTGCAGGATTCCGTGCGGGACAACGCCGCTTTGTACCTGGCGGGCGACGTGGCCGACAACTGGAACCTGGAGGGCCTGCGGGACCACTACCTGGGCTGGCTTGCCACCGACCAGGACTTCCGCTACACCACCGAGGACCTGAACCAGCTAACGCGGGACGACGTCATCCAGGTGCTGACGGACCGCGCGTTGGCCGTGTGCGCCAACAAGGAAAAACGCTACGGCTCGCCGCTGATGCGCGAATTCGAGCGCATCATCCTGCTGCGCGTGGTGGACACCCACTGGATGGACCACATCGACGCCATGGAGGAGCTGCGCAAGGGCATCTACCTGCGCAGCTACGGCCAGCACGACCCCGTGGTGGAATACCGTATGGAAGGCTTCAACATGTTTGACGAGATGGTGGAATCCATCCGCGAGGACACCACCCGCATGCTGCTGACCTACGAGATCCGCACCGAGAAGCCCGTGCAGCGCGAGCAGGTGGCAAAGCCCACCGGCACCGGCGGCGCCGACGACGGCAGCGAGCACAAAAAACAGCCTGTGAAAAAAGCCGTGAAGATCGGGCGCAACGACCCGTGTCCCTGCGGCAGCGGGCTGAAATGGAAAAAGTGCACCTGCCCGCAGTACCACCCGGACCAGGCGCCGAAAGCCTGACAGCTTCGATACCGTTCTTTGGCAGGGGCGCGAAGCGCCCCTGCCCTTTTGCACTTTGCCCGCATTCCCTTTACCATAAATGGCCGGGACGAGCCGTTACCTTTTCCCGGCGGCACGAACATCCACCTGGGCCCTGCGGCTGAGGCCCCTTGTAACGCGCAAATGCTGCCCGCCCGCCGTGAAGGGCGGCCGCCTTTGCATGCAGTGAGGAATTATGAAACAAACAGAAAACACCTTGAAACAACGCATCCCCAAGGGCTTTCGGGCGGCGCTGCTGGGCCAGGTCTTCACCGGGCTCAAGCGCTGGTTCGCCTTGGGGCTGGTGGCGACGGTGCTGTCCACGGCCACGGCGTATCTGACGCCGCTGGTCATCACCTTTGCGGTGGACAGTGTTATCGGCACCAAACCTATGGAGCTGCCGGGCTTTCTGGCCGGCGCCGTGGAGGCCTTGGGCGGCCGGGAGTACCTGGTGCACAATTTGTGGCTCCTGGGCCTGGCCGTTGTGGGCGTCAGCCTGGCCAACGCCCTGTTCGCCTATCTGCGCGGCCACAGCCTGGCCTTCTTCGGCGAGGGCTTTGCCAAAAACCTGCGGGACCGGCTGTTCCGCCATCTGCAGGCCGTGCCCTACTCCTACTATTCCGGCGCGCAGACGGGCGACCTGATCCAGCGCTGCACCAGCGACGTGGAGACCGTGCGCCGCTTTGTGCAGATGCAGCTGATGCAGGTGGTGCGCACGGTGTGCATGGCCGTGACGGCCTTTGCCATCATGCTGCCCATCAGCGGCAAAATGACCGCCATCTCCTGCTGCCTGCTGCCCTTCATCCTGTGCTTCAGCTTCTTCTATTTTCGCAGCGTGCAGCGGCGCTTTTTGAAGGCCGACGAGGCCGAGGGCGCTATGAGCACCATGCTGCAGGAGAATCTGACGGGCATGCGCGTGGTGCGCGCCTTTGCCCAGGAGGGGGCGGAGCTCACACGCTTCACCGCCAAAAACCAGCACTATCACGATACCATCACCTATTTAAACACCCTCATGGGCGCCTACTGGGGCATGTCCGACACGCTGGGCTATCTGCAGATCACCCTCAGCCTGTGCTGCGGCGTGTGGTTTGCCGTCCAGGGCAGTCTGAGCCTGGGCGAGGTGCTGCTGTTCACCACCTACACCTCCATGCTCACGTTCCCCATGCGCCAGCTGG